>JADHXT010000189.1 GCA_016782825.1 Candidatus Brocadiia bacterium
AGGGCGGTGAGCACGTCGTCGGTGTCGGCGAAGCGCTTGACCTGCTCGTCCTTGCGGGGGTCAGGGCGGAGGGCGGTGAGGTAGTAGCATCCGAGGACGATGTCGAGGCTGGGGGTGATGATGGGCTTGCCGTCGGCGGGGGAGAAGATGTTGTTGGTGCTCATCATGAGCAGCGAGGCTTCGGTCTGGGCTTCGATGGAGAGGGGGAGGTGGACGGCCATCTGGTCGCCATCGAAGTCGGCGTTGAAGGCCTCGCAGACGAGCGGGTGGATCTGGATGGCGTTGCCTTCGATGAGCACGGGCTCGAAGGCCTGGATGCCCATGCGGTGAAGCGTGGGGGCTCGGTTGAGGAGCACGGGGTGGTCGCGGATCACCTCGTCCAGGATGTCCCACACCTCTTCGTCTTTGCGCTCGAGCATGCGCTTGGCGCTCTTGATGGTGTCCACGAGGCCGACCTCTTTGAGCCGGCGGATGATGAAGGGCTGGAAGAGCTCGAGGGCCACCTTCTTGGGCAGGCCGCACTGGTGAAGCTTGAGCTCGGGTCCCACGACGATGACGGAGCGGCCGGAGTAGTCGACGCGCTTGCCGAGCAGGTTTTCGCGGAAGCGGCCGGGCTTGCCCTTGATCATGTCCGTCAGGCTCTTGAGCGGGCGGTTGGACGAGCCGAGGACGGGGTGCTTGCAGCGCTCGTTGTCGAACAGGGCGTCGACGCTCTGCTGGAGCATGCGCTTTTCGTTGCGGATGATCACTTCGGGGGCGTGGAGGTCGAGCAGCTTCTTGAGGCGGTTGTTGCGGTTGATGACGCGGCGGTAGAGGTCGTTGAGGTCGCTGGTCGCGAAGTTGCCGCTCTCGAGGAGCACCAGGGGCCGCAGGTCGGGCGGGATCACGGGCACCACGTCCAGCACCATCCACTCGGAGCGGTTGGACGAGTCGCGGATGGCCTCGACGATCTTGAGGCGCTTGATGATGTCCTTCTTGCGCTGCTTCGAGCCAGTCTCGGCCAGCTCGGCGCGCAGCTCGGCGCTCGCCTCGTCGAGGTCCAGACGCTGGAGCAGGCGGCGGACGGCTTCGGCGCCCATCCCGGCCTCGAAGTCCTCATACTTGGCGCGCAGGCGCTGGCATTCGTCTTCGCCGAGAAGCTGCTTCTCCTGGATGCCTTCCTCGGCCGCGCCGCCGGGCTCGACCACCACGTATTCCTGGAAGTAGATCACCTTCTCGAGCGAGCTCACCTTCATGGCCAGCAGGTTGCCCATGCGGCTGGGCATGCTCTTGAAGTACCAGATATGGGCGACGGGGGCGGCCAGGTTGATGTGGCCCATGCGGCGGCGCCGCTCGCGGCTGTGGGTCACCTTCACGCCGCAACGGTCGCAGATGATGCCCTTGTGCTTCATGCCCTTGTACTTGCCGCAGAAACACTCCCAGTCGCGCTCGGGGCCGAAGATGCGCTCGCAGAACAGCCCGTCCTTCTCGGCGCGATAGGTGCGGTAGTTGATCGTCTCGGGTTTCTTCACCTCGCCGTAAGACCACGACCGGATTTCGTCCGGCGAGGCCAGGCTGATCGTCACGCTCTCGTATTCGTTCACACTCTCGAACTGCGGCAAGGCCATGCAGGCGCCTCCTGGGGGAAGAGGAGGAGAGAACCGTCCTGTATCGCGCTCAGCCGCTCCGCACGCGGAGCGGGAAGTGGCGAATGATGCACGCGGCGCCGGGCGAAGGCGCACGGTGGGTGCGGAGTGTAGAGCGCCATATTGTAGCAAACACACCCAAGTAATGCAAGAGAAAGCACCTGCAAAAACCCCTGGGCTCGATGCGCACCGGCCCCGCGCCGACCCGACCACATCATCTTGTATGAGGGAAAGGGGAAAGTGAGAGTGAAAGGGAAGAGAAACCAGACGCGGCGCGCCTGCCGGCCTTGTAGGGGCAGGTCCCCATGCCTTCGTGTCTTTGTGGTTTTCTCCTCGTCCAGGCTCCTACGGCCCCGACACCGTGAGCGAGGGCCACGGCCCCCACGCCGAGTGCAGCACGCCCAGGCACGTGGGGTAGGGTTCCGTGCCCCTCTGCGGCGGCACCTTCACCAGCACACCGGCGGCCGAGCCGTCGAAGGCGGCCCAGGCAATGTGGTAGGCGGTAACGTCGGCCCAGTACACGCGGCCGCGGTGGCGGTCGACGCCGATGCCGAAGGGACACTTCACTTGCGGCTT
This sequence comes from Candidatus Brocadiia bacterium, assembly GCA_016782825.1. Lineage (GTDB taxonomy): Bacteria > Planctomycetota > PUPC01 > DSUN01 > DSUN01 > BS750m-G60. The sequence goes on from JADHXT010000189.1 coordinate 2,202, forward strand.
GGCGGCGGGCCTGTCCTTCGGCGGCCACACCTGCCGCACGGGGCAGCCCGGCTCGGCGAGTGACACGCACTGGATGCTGTCGGGGCTGCGCTTCGTCCAGTAGAGCTGCTGGCTCTTGGTGTCGAGCGCGATGCGCACGGCACCCTTGAGACCCGCTGACTCGGGGATGAGGCACGTGCGATGGCCGCCGCTCAGGTCGGCCCGCCACAGCGAGCAGGGCCACGACCGGCGGTGGAAGGCGACCCTGTCGTCCAGCGGGGCGCTCGCGTCGACCCGCACGGCGAACCAGTACATGCGGTCGCGCGGCACGTCGAGCGCCAGGCCCGACACGGCGACACGGGGCTCCATGTCCACCACGGTGTGGACCTTCCGCTCCTTGAAGTTGATGCGGCGGATCTGGTGCCGCCGCTCTTGCGTCGCCATCGATACGGCATAGTAGAGTTCGCCGTACATCTCGTCAACGGCGAAGGAGCCCACCGGCTCATGCGGCTCGCCCGGCACAAGGCCGGCGGAGTATCCGCCATCGAAGCTCGTGGCGAAGATCGCCCAGTCTTTGCGGTTCGAGGCCCAAAGGATGCGCCCCCAACGGCTCGACACGGCGAGGCCGCCGAACTGCGGGCCGGTGTCTTCCACCACGGACTCGAGGCGCGGCGAGTCGAGCGGGCAGCGCTGGAGGGTGTTGATCTTGTTGCCGTGGCTGGTGAAGTACACGTGGGTGGGCTTGCGGCACGACGCGGCAGTCACGCACAGCCCGGCGAGCGCCAGAGCCGCCACCACGCGACGCGGCCTATACATGCTCATGTTCTCTCCCCTCAACCTTCGTGTCCATTCGTGTGCATTCGTGGCCGGTCTTCTCGGCGGCTCACTTGAGCACGGCGCCTTGGGCCACGGCGTAGAGGTAGCGGTTGCTGGCGACGAAGAGCGTACCGTTGGCGGCGATGGCGGTGCCGTGCATGGGCGAGCCGAGGTTCACTTCGCCCAGCAGCTTCTTCTCGCGGCCGTGGGCGAGGACAAGGAAACGCTTGGAGGTGCCGAGGAACACCTTGCCGTCGGCCACGAGCGGGGTGCCCCAGGTCTCGGCCTTGGCTTCGTGCACCCACAGGGGCTTGCCGGTGGCGGCGTCGAGGCAGTGGAGGCGGCCGGCCACGTCGGCGGCGTAGACGAGGCCGTCGGCGATGGTGGGGGTGGCCATGGTGCGGTCGAGTCCGCCGTACTGCCACACGCAGCCGCTCTGCGAGATGTCCCCGGTCTTGCTGGCGTCGATGCAGTGAAGGATGCCTTTGCCGCGACCGTGGAGGGGGTCTTGGCCGATCATCACATACACGCGGCCCTGGTGGAAGGCGGGGCTGCCGATGATCTGGCTGGGGCCGAGGTAGGCGCCGTCGTTGCGGTTGGGGCTGGCCTTCTTGCGCTTGTCGCCCTCGTAGTAGTCGATGGGCTTGCCGTTGCGGAGGCGGAAGCGGGGGGGATTGCAGTCGTAGCTCCACACCTTGGCGAGCTTGACGGGCTGGTCGCTGGGCTGGGTGAGGGCGTCGAAGGCGTAGCAGATGCCGTCGCCGCCGCCGAAGAACACCAGCGTGCGGTCACCCACGGTGCCGCTCGAGGGCGGCGACCACAGGCAGTGCCAGATGCGGTGCCCGAGCTTCAGGTCGTCGGTGGCGGCGAGCTTGCCGGTCATCTTGTCAAGGGCGATGAAGCTGGGCGCGTCGGGGCTCACCATCTTCTTGTGCGGCCCGTCCACGCCGTTCGAGGTCACGGTGTAGAGGAATCGGCCGACGATGAGCACCGAGCAGCTCGGCACGTCGTGAGGCACCACGGCCAGCTCGTCCATCAGGTCGTAGCGCCACACAATGTCGGCATCGGCGGGGGTAAGCTTCAGCGGCTTCTTCTTGGCGGCTCCGGCCATGTAGGCGGCCTCGTCGGTGAAGGGGCCGGCGTTGCCGTCGGCCTGGCCCTGGGTGTCGAGGCACAGGATCTCGGTGGCGCAGGTCATCACATACGCGCGGTTGCCATCCACCGTGGGCGACGAGCACACGCCGAGGTGCTGGTGGCCGTAGTGGGCTTTCTTGGGGATCTTGACGCGCTTGGGCACCACGAGGCGCCAGAGGGTGTCGCCCGTCTTCTCGTCGAAGCACTGCACGAGGCCGGCGCGGGTGGGCTTGAAGCGCGGGTCGCCGCCCAGCGTGCTGTCGTCGGTGCCCACAAACACCCGGCCCTGCGACACCGTGGGATTGCCGTAGGCAAACTTGCCGAGGCGCGCCAGCCACTTGAGGTTCTGCCGCGGCGCCGGCTGGCCGTCCGGGCCGTTGGTGCGGCGAGCGTCGAACGACGCCGGCAGCTTCGTCTCGCTGGACACGTGGTTGCACCCGCTGCCGCCGCCCCAGCGGCACCAGTCGCCGGCCGTGGCCGCAACGCTCGCGCAGAGAATCAAGGTGACGGACAACGCTCTCACTCGGCGGGCCTGCATGCAGCTCTCCTGGTGAAACGATGCGTGGAATCGCGCGTGGGACTTTCTTTGATCTTACACCATCGGCGGCATGTCGCAAGCCCGCCGCCGCAGCCGCTGCGCGGAGTGAGAGGGACAAGTGACAAGGGAAAGGGGAAGAAGCAGACGCGGGATGGCGACATCCCGCCCACACAGGCCGCCAAACGCAGCCACGGGGGTTCTCTTTGTGGGCGGTGTGTCCACACGCCGCGTTCTTGCCGACGGCTGATGGCTGATAGCTGACCGCTTGCCCCCCGCCCTCATCCCGTCTCGGGCATGAAGGTGGGCAGGACGATGCCCGTGGGCTCGGGCCACGCGCCGCGGCACTGGGCGAAGTGCAGCTCGCAGTTGCGCGCGCCCCAGGCATACATCGTCTGCACCAGATCGGCGCAGGCGCTGGGCACGAGCCACACGGGAGTGAAGCCGCGGTGGCGGGAGAGTTCGGCGTGGATGAGCGCGGCGGCCTGCGCCTCGGCGGCCACGACGCCGGGGCCGACCATGTGGCTGCCCGGATGGGCGACGGAAACGAGGAAGCCCTCGATGGCGCCGCCCTGCCCTTCGATGACGCTCGCGTGCCAGATGCCGTCGGCGTTGGCCAGGAAGTAGCGATAGTCCTTCTCGCGGCGGATGCCCACGAGCCGCATCTCGAGGTCGGCCATGGCGATGGCGTCGTCGGGGGTGGCCTCGCGCACGCGGTCGGCGCCCGGCGGCGGCTCGATGGCCAGGCCGTCCTCGGGCACGGCGAGCAGCATGTCCTGAAACACGATGCGGGGCACGAAGCCGGCGCGGCTGTAGAGCGAGAACGAATCGAGGTTGACGGCGCTGGACACGAGGCGGACCGGCTTGCCGACGCCGTCGGCGTAGTCGGTGATGTGGGCGAGCAGGCGGCGGGCGATGCCCTGGCCGAAGCAGTCGGGGTGGACGTTCATGATGCCCAGCGACACGTGGGTCTCGCGCGGGTGGTAGAAGCACGAGCCGGCGAGGCGGCCGGTATCGAAGTCCTCGGCCACCACACAGCACTCGCGGTCGAGGGCCTCGTACACCTGGCAGAACAGCTCGCAGTGGCTCTTGGGGCCGGTGAAGATGGCGGAGCGGCCGTTGGCCACGTACCAGGCATTGGTCGAGTCGTAGATCAACTCGGCCACAGGCCCCCACTCGTCGGTGCGCATCGGGCGGAGTTGCATATTCATCGGCGGGCTCCCTGTGCCGCGGGTTGCCCTCCCCTGCTGCCACGATTCTACCGGCTCGCGGCGGGACTGCAAGCGGCAAAGGCGCCTCTTGCGGCACCAAGCCCTACGTGCGGCACTCCCCCGCCCTCCCGAGCAGGGCGACGGCCAGAGCCGCCGCGCCGTAGGCGCCGAAGGCCAGCAGCAGCGTGGTCCGAAACCCGAACGAGACCGCCAGCACCGGCGTGAGGGCCGCGCCGACCACGCTCGCACTGCCGTTGATGCCCCAGGCCCACGGCGTGGCCTGCGGAGCACGCTCGGCCAGCAGACGCAGCCCGGACGGGAACGGCATCCCCATGAAGAAGGCGAGGGGCGCGGCATACACCGCGGCGATGACGCAGCGCAGCAGGAGAGGCCGACCAACGAAATGTCCCAGGACAGACTCTCCGGCAACCCACAGGATGAGTCCGACCCCCACGGCGCCGAGCGCGCCGGTCAGCGCGCCGCGTCGAGCCGATCGCGCCAGCCGCCCGCTGGCGAGGCTGCCCGCCCCCGAAAAGACGAGGAAGGTGGACAGTACAAGCGCGGCGGAGTGCACGGGGCTCGCGAGAAAGAGGGACAGCTTCTGCATCAGGCACAGCTCGACGAGCATGTAGCCGACGCCGAGCGCGGCGAAGTAGGCCAGTGTGCCGACCCGCAGACGCGCGGAGACGCGGCCGCCGCGCGCGACGAGCAGCGGCACGAGCACAAGAACAACCGCGGCGAGCGCGGCCTGCGCCACGGTGGCAATGAGCACGATGTAGCCCCAGTCCGCGAACGACACCCACCGGTCGCCCATGGTGCTGCGCAGATGCTTGAGCCCACGCCACCGCACGGAGAGGGAATGGTAGGGACGGTCGTCGGTAGTCGGGGTGATGTCGAACGGCGAGGCGGCGACGAACGCGCCGCGGCGGGGCGACAGCAGCTCCCGTGTGGCTCGCGCGTAGTGTGGCTCCGGCAGAATGTGGTAGCGGTTGGCCTCCTCGATGG
>JADHXT010000190.1 GCA_016782825.1 Candidatus Brocadiia bacterium
GGTGGTTCCAGGACGGCGACCGCCACGTGTGCATCCTGCCCGACGACGTGGCCGAACGCGTGGGCATTAAGCCCGAGCACCTCGCGGGCAAGACAGACGACGAGAAGCCCACGATTGCCATGCTCGGCCACTCGTTCCGCGTGATCGGCTTGATCGATTCCGAGGCATTCAACGCCTACCGCGACATCGACGACGAGAAGCTCACGCCGGTGGACACGCTGCAAGAAGCGGCAAAGATGGATACTCAGGAGAACCCTGACGAAGCCGCCAAGGCGCCCATCCAGGCCTTCACGCACATCGAGTCGTCCAACACCATGCTCGTGCCCTACGAGTTCGCCATGGGCGTGGGCGGCACGCTGCGGTCGATCGCCATCTCCCACTTCGACGGGTTCCGCGTCCACATCCGCCGCTTCATGGAACGCGTGGCGCTCAACATCTTCATCGCGGAGGGAGCGGGGGACGACGCGAGCGTGGAGGTGCTCAGCTCGATCCAAACCACATCCTTCTCCGGCGTAGGCAACCTGTTCGTGCCGATTCTCATTGCCGCTCTCATCGTGCTCAACACGATGACGGGCTCGGTGTACGAGCGATTCCGCGAAATCCACATCTACAGTTCGGTGGGCCTCGCTCCCACGCACATCGGCGCGCTGTTCCTGGCCGAAGCCTGCGTGTTTGCCACCGTCGGAGCCGTGGCCGGCTACCTGATCGGCCAGACCGTGGCCGGGGTGGTGCTGCACTTCGGCTGGTTGGGCGCGATCACGCTCAACTACTCTTCGGTGTCGACCATCTACTCGAGCCTGGTGGTCATGGTCACCGTGTTTCTCTCGGCGCTCTATCCGGCGAAGAAGGCATCGGATATGGCCGTGCCCGATGTGACGCGGCGCTGGGAGTTCCCGCCGCCAGTGGGCGACGACTGGCAGTTCGAGTTCCCCTTCACCGTCGGCGGGACGGAGATCCTGGGCATGTATGCCTACCTGACGCGGTTCCTCCAGTCCTATGGCGAGACGTCCATCGGCGCCTTCTACACCGAGGACGTGGTGCTGGACAAGGCCGAGGCATCCCACACAGCGGACTACGTGATCTCCGCCCGGTGCTGGCTGGCTCCGTACGATCTGGGCATCAGCCAGGACGTGCGGTTCGAGGCGGTGCCGACGGGCGAACACGGCCTCTACGCCATGGACGTGATCATCCACCGCCTGAGCGGCGACACGCTGTCGTGGCAGCGGATGAATCGTGGCTTCCTGAACGTCCTCCGCAAGCAGTTCCTCGTCTGGCGCACCGTGCCCAGCGGCGTGAAGCTGCAATTCGCCGATGAAGGCCGCCAAGCCGTGGGCGAGCCCGCGCCCGACGGCAGCGAACCAGAGAGCGAGCCGGCCTAGGCTCCGTGCGGCACGGCGCCGCACGCACCAATGCAATCGAGGTGAAGACCGGTGGCTGATCCTCTGCGTCAGGACACGTTTCAGATTATGCCCGCCGACGCCCCTTTCGAGGGGGGCTTCAGTTGGAACACCGTGTTTGCGGCGCTCTTCGTCGGGATTGTGATGATGCCGGGCGCCATCTACCTGGGCCTCGTCAGCGGACAGTCCGTGGCCGGCGCGGCCGACTGGGTGACGATCATCCTGTTCATCGAGATCGCCAAGCGAAGCTTCGTGAAGCTCCGCACGCAAGAAATCATCATCATGTACTGGATCGCCGCAGGCCTGGCCACCATGGGGCCGTTCCAAGGCCTCATCATGAACCAGTACCTCGTCCAGTGCCCCATGGCCGACGACATCCACGCCTACTTCCCGAGCTGGGTGGTGCCCGAGCGGGGCAGCGACGCGCTCATCGAGCGCACGTTCATGCACCGTGCGTGGGTGGTGCCGCTGTTGCTCGGCCTCCTCACCTACTTCATGGGCCAGGTGCAGCGTCTCTCCCTCGGCTACGTGCTCTTCCGCTACACGAGCGACCTGGAGCGCCTCCCGTTCCCTCTGGCCCCCGTCCAGGCCGGCGCGGCAACGGCTCTGGCGGAGACGTCGTCGAAGAAGGAGGGCTGGCGCTGGCGCGTCTTCAGTATCGGGTCAATTGTCGGCGTGCTCTTTGGGCTCATCTACATCGGCGTGCCCGTGCTCTCGAGCATGTTCTTCACGCGCACGGTCACGATCATCCCGATCCCGTGGCTCGACCTCACCACCCACGTAGCCAACCTGCTGCCCGCCACGCCGGTGGCCATCAGCCTCAACCTCGGTGCCGTGCTGGTGGGCTTCGTGCTGCCCTTCTGGCTCGTGGTGGGTGCCTTTATCAGCGCCATGCTGATGACCTTCGTCGGCACGCCCATGCTCTATCGCTTCGGGATCCTCTACAACTGGAGCGAGGGCATGAGCTACGTGCCCACGCAGATCAGCAACTCCTTCGATTTCTGGATCAGCTTCTCGATCGGCGCCTCGCTGGTGGTCTTCTACATCGGCGTGGGTTCCACCGTGAGGTCGCTCATGCGCAATCGGCGCGAGCGGCTCGAGCGCGAGGCCGCCGGCGAGGTCGGTACCCCCCCGCTGCCTGAGGGGCGTGGCGACATCCCTGTGTGGAAGGCCCTCGCCATTTGGGCCGTCACCCAGGCCGTGTTTGTTGGACTCTGCAAGTACCTGGTGCCGGAGTTCCCGTGGTGGATTCCCGCGGCGTTCGGGTTCGTGCTGTCGCCGATTCAGTCGTACATCAACGCCCGCATGGTCGGCATCACGGGCGGCAGCGGGCGGGTGTCGTTCCCCTATCTGCGCGAGGCATCGTTCTATGGGGCACAGCTTCTCACGGGACGCGCGCTGGGCATCCCCATCTGGTTCGCGCCCATTCCGCTCCAGGACCACGGCATGTCTGCCGGTATGTTCAAGCAGCTCGAGCTCACAAAGACGCGGTTCACCAGCGTGGTGTACTCCACGATGCTGGCCTTCGTGGTCGTGTGGGTGTGCAGCTTCATCTACTGGTCGTGGATCTGGAAGCTCGACGTGATCCCGTCGTCCACCTACCCCTTCGTGCAGAAGATGTGGCCTCTCCAGGCCACCATTCGGTGCATGTGGATGCGCACCACCCTGCCCGGCGGAGAGGGCCTGGCCAACCTCAGAGAGATCATCCACGGCAACTACATTCTGGCAGGCTTCGGCGTGGGGAGCTTCATGTTCGCCATATTCGGGCTCCTCGGCGTCCCCACGATCATCTTCTACGGCTTCCTCACTGGCATCGGGCAGAACGCGTTCATGGCCTTCCCGCAATTCCTGGGAGCCATGCTCGGCCGCTACTACTTCCGCAAGCGTTTCGACGGAATGAAGTGGCGCTCCTACGCCCCCATCCTGATGGCCGGCTACGGATGTGGCGTGGGGCTGATCGGCATGACCAGCGTGGCGCTCAAGCTCATCTCGTCTGCCGTGAAGCAGACTGTCTTCTAGACCGCCGAAAGGACCTGTTCGCCCGCGCCGCGCGTGGCCCAGGCGGGCGCGGACGGGCCTGTGTCCATGGCACCGCGGAATACAGGCGATGCAAGCAGCACTCTATGTCCGCAAAGGCCCTGCGCGCGGGCAGACCTTTCCCATATCGAGCACGTCGGCGACGCTCATCGGCAGAGCGTCGTCGAACCACATCGTCCTGCTGGACCGCGAAGTGTCAGCCAACCACTGCCTGATCGCCCCAATCCCCGGCAGCGCGCGATTCGACGTGGTCGATGCCAGAAGCCGCACGGGCACGCGGGTGAATGGCCGCAAGATCGCGCGCAAGAGCGCCGCCCTGGGCGACGTGGTGTCGCTGGGTGCCTTCGAGCTGGAGTTGCGCCAGGCCGACGACGGCGTGCCGCCGCCCAAAGAGCACCGGCCAGCGACCGCAGGCCCGGTCCGCTACAAGATCGAGCCGCGGCGAGGAAGCGGACCGGCCGTCTACCTCCCCCCCGGATCCGCCACCGTGGCAGGGCGGAGCGACTTCGCACACCTGCGCGTGGACGACGAGTTCGCCTCCGAATACCACTGTCTCATCGCACTCGACCCCGCGCGGCCCGACCGCATGCCCTTCGTTACCGACCTGCGCACCAGCAACGGCACCTACGTGAACGGCCACAAGGTGGGCCGCAAGCATCTCAACCTGGGCGACAAGCTCACCGTGGGGGGCAAGAAGTTCCGCGTGGCCGCCACGAAGCCTTCGGAGGCAACCGCGCTCCAGGCTTCTGTCGGCCCCCTTTCCGGCACGGGCAGGCTGCCGAAGAGAACCCAGGTGCTCCACATGCCATCCGATGACGCGACGGACGAGCACGCAAGCGCGGCGCCTGCCCTCAGCGAGGCAGCCGTGCGAGGGCTCCAGGAAGCGGCCCAACCCGTGCCGCAGGCCGAGGTGCCCATGGCCGAAGTGTTCGAGGCGGACCATCCGAAGGGCGACGACCTGCTGAGCGTGCTCTCCATACTCGGGGAGCACGGCGCACTCGACGGCTCCAGACCCGCCAGCGAACTGCCCACCTTGCCATTCGGCACGGCCGAGCCTGTAGTGGCCGCTGAGCCGGCGCTCGAGCCCACGCTCGAGCGCGACGGGCCGCTGGAGCCCAAGCAGAAGATGCCCGCACGGTTCCTCCCCGAATGGGAACCGCCGCCAAGCACCCCCGTGGACCATACCGCGCACTACGGCTTCACCACCGAGCCCTTCCAGCTCTCGGCCGACCCCGACTACTTCTACCCGAGCCCCGAGCACGGCGCGGCGCTCACCGCGCTGATCTCGTGGGTGGACAGCGGGCCGCCCGTGGCGTGCGTGCATGGCGGCAAGAGCTTGGGGAAGACACTCCTGCTTGCCTGCGTTGCCCGCCGGCTCGCCGGGCGGCTGCCCATGCCCGTGATCGTGCGGCCCTTCCAGGGCGGATCGGCTCGCGACCGCCTCATCGCAGCAGCCGTGGCGCGCGCCACCGAGATGGTGGGCCGGGTGCAAGCCGAGAGCCCACTGCCCATCGACCAGTGGCAGGCCGCGGTCGCCGAGCTACAGGCCCGAGGCATTCTCACCATCTTCCTGATCGACGAGGCCCACAGGCTCTCGTTCGTGGAACGATGCGGGATCGCGGAGATGCTCCAGGTGGAACAGGCCTGCGAAGGCGTGCGCGTCCTGCTGGTGGGCGACGAGTCACTGGGCCGCCACGTGAGCGAGAAGTCACTGAGCCCCTACACGGGAACCACGGTGCAGCTCCATCCGCTCCCACCCGAAGTGGTGCCGGCCTACGTCACGCACCGTCTCACCCGAGCGTGCGGCGCGCCCAAGAGGGTGTTCACCGACGATGCACTCCGGATCCTCGCCGAGTTTGCCGGCGGCGTGCCGCGCGACATCAACCGAGCCGCACATGCCGCGCTGGCGGCGGGCTACCGCGAGAGTCGCCACGAGATCGACGGAGACACGATGCTCCGCGTCATTCGTGAAACACTGCAAAGCAATTGGGCGCCAGAACCCAACCAAGGAGTTGAGGCATGAGACGGACCACCTTCACCGTTGCTTTCGCCATCGTGCTGGCCGGCCCGTTCGCAGCCGCTCAGCAGGCCAGCGATGTGGCACAGCGTGTGGCTGCATTGCGCGACACCGAGGCCGGATACGAAGCCTGGGAGAGCGTGGTGGCCGCGGGACGTGACGCCGTGCCCGAGTTGCGCAAGGCACTCAGCGGCCCCGACGAACGGGTGCGCGCGTGCAGCGCGGCGCTCCTCTACCGACTGGGCGAAGCCGATGCCCTGGATGCTCTCGCCACACTGGTCGAGGCCAAGAACGCAGGCGCGCGCGCCGAAGCCGTGGCTGCACTGCGCGCCTACGTGGGCGGCCCCCTGCTGCGCACGGGCGCGGCCGACGGCGGCGTGGGGGGCTGGAAGGCCTGGTGGGCCGCCAACGTCAAGCAGGTGAAGAGCACGGCGCCACTGAGCCGCCTGTACGGCCACATTACGGCCATCGACGGCGCCAAGCCACTTGCCGTAGTAAGCCTGGCGTCACGTCATGGAGCGCGCAAAGGCATGACGCTCACCGTGCGTCGTGGCGTCAAGCCCGTTTGCTCGCTCGTCATCCTGCACGCAGGCCCCGAACGCTCGGTGGCTCGCGTGGTGGAGTTGAGCTCACAGGCGTCGCCTCGCGTGGGCGACGTGGTGTTCTATATCCGACGCTGAGGAGAGAAGAAGTTGCAGCCCGCTCGCACCGGCCGCCAGCCGCTTGTCTATGTCCAGGGCGACACCCTCCCGCATGCATGGGAGCAGGCGATCATCGCCCTGTGGGACAAGGGCGTGGAAATCCGAACAGAATTCGACCGCACCGATGGCAGCGGCAACTACATCGACCCGCCGAGCCGCGACTGCTCGATGGTCATCCAAGTGGCCGACCCCTTCGCCGAGCCGCGCATCCACAAAAACTTCCCCGGCGGGCCGGCCGAGCTGGAGGTCTACCGCCAGGAGGTCGTGGACGGCATTCACGACCACTGGGTCGACCCCGCAGACCCGGACAAGTGGACATACACCTACCACGAGCGCCTCTTCGCCTACTCGCCCACCACCAACCTGGACGACCCCGCCGCGCCGCGCCTCCCCGCCGTCGACCAGATCGAGTACGTCATCAACAAGGCGGTGGCTGCCTCGCACAGCCGTCGCATCCAGGCCACCACGTGGATGCCCACGGCCGACCCGCAGACCGACGACCCGCCGTGCCTTCAGCGCATGTGGTTCCGCCTACTGCCCGACGCCAATGGCGAGCTGGTGCTCAACCTGAACACCCACTGGCGCAGCCGCGACGCCTACAAGGCCTGGTTCATGAACGCCTTCGCCCTCACCGACCTCCAGCGCGCGATCGCCACCCAGATCGCCGAGCGCCTCGGCCAGCCCGTCCACGTGGGCGCCTACACCGATATCTGCGACTCGTTCCAC
>JADHXT010000191.1 GCA_016782825.1 Candidatus Brocadiia bacterium
CCCCGCAGGCCCGTGGCCGTGCCCAAGGTGGCCGGCTGGCCCATGACCACCGCCGAGGCCGCCAAGCAGCAAGCCGCCGCCGGACCCAATGTCGAGCGGACCCTCGACCTCGGCAACGGCGTGGCCATGAAGCTCCGGCTCATCCCGGCCGGCACCTTCGTCATGGGCGATGCCGCCGGCTCCCTCGACGAGCAGCCCCTGGCCGCCGCGCGCATCGACGAGCCCTTCTGGATCGGCCAGACCGAGGTGACCAACCAGCAGTACAACGCCTTTGACCCCGACCACGACAGCCGCTACATCGACCAGCAGTGGAAAGACCACGTGCTGCCCGGCTACCCCGCCAACGGGCCCACACAGCCCGTCATCCGCATCACGTGGCGGCAGGCCATGGACTACTGCCGCTGGCTCTCGAAGCGAACGGGGCTTGATTCCTCCCTACCCACCGAGGCACAATGGGAGCACGCCTGCCGCGCCGGCACGGCTACGCCCTTCTCCTACGGCGGCGCCGACACCGACTTCGGCAAGCACGCCAACCTGGCCGACGTTTCCGTGCGGCTCCTCGCCGTCAAGGGCGTGAACCCGCGGCCGGTCAATGACCCCACTCCCTTCGAGGACTGCACGCCGAAGGACACCCGCTTCGACGATGGCGAGAAGATCGCCACCGACGTGGCCAAGTATCAGCCCAACGCCTGGGGCCTGCACGACATGCACGGCAACGTGGCGGAGTGGACCCGCAGCGCCTATCGCCGCTATCCCTACCACGCGGACGACGGCCGCGACGAGCCGAACGCGCCGGGCCGCAAGGTGGCCCGCGGCGGCTCCTGGCGCGACCGCCCCGCGCGATGCCGCTCCGCCTTCCGCATGGCCTTCCAGGCCTACCAGCCGGTGGCCTTCGTCGGATTCCGCGTGGCGTGCAAAGTGGGCAGCCCGAAACAGTTGGCGAAACGGTAACGACGCAACGAATCGAGGACGAGCCGCATGCGACCTCGCATCCTTCTGGGAATCGGCCTGCTGCTCGGCGGCGCCCTGGCGCAGGCAGGAGGCCCCGCCCGCTACGTGAAGAAGGCCACGTGGCACGAGTCGCTGCTGGCGTCGCGGCAGGCGCTGGCCACGGCATCGGCAGGCAAGGCCCTGCGCATACCGCTGCCCGACCTCGGAAAGACCCCGTTCACGATCATGGCCTGGGTGCGCACGCGGCGCGGCGGCACCATCCTGGCCAAGGCCCCCGCACGCGGCAAGTGGGCAGCGCAGGGCAAGACCTTCTTCATCCGCGGCGGGCAGCTGAGCTTCGACATCGGCTGGGTGGGCGCGGTGACAGGACGCCGCAACGTGGCCGACGGCCACTGGCATCACGTGGCGGCCACCCGGGGACGCGACCTGCGATTCTACGTGGACGGCACCCTCGACCAGACGGGGCACCTCCAGTTCGAGGCCGACCCGCGGGCCTTCGTGGCCAAGATCGGCTACACGTCGGACAACTTCCCCGCCCCCAGCGGCTACCAGGGCGCCCTCGACGAGGTGTGGCTCTACGCCCGTGAGTTATCCGCCGATGAGATAGCCGCCCACGCCAAAGAGCGGCAGCCCGCCAAGGCCGAGGCCCTGGTGGGCTACTGGCCATTCGACGGCGGGGGAGCCGACGCCTCCGGCTCCGGCAACCACGCGGCCGGCGTCGCCCGCGCCAAGACCGTGGCCGGCAAGCACGGCCAGGCCGTCGAACTCGACGGCCGCAGCACGCTCCGTCTGCCCTCCGCCGGCTCCAGCGCGGCCGACGACCTGTGGGCGCTCGTCGAGCGCGACTTCCCCGACCCCGCCGCTCGCAAAGAGATGGCCTGGGAGCGCGAGGACCACATCTGGCCGCCCAAGCCCGACGCCGACAGCGCCGCCACCCTCGCCCGACGCTACGCCGCCGCCACCCAGCGCCCCAACGCCCTGGCGCGCGATGCCAAGGCCCTCGCGGCCAAAGCCACAACGCCCGCCGACCTCGCACGGGTACGCGCGCTCTACCTGGCGTCGCGCCGCTACGGCGAGGCGCTCGAGCACATTGCCGCCTTCGACCTCCAGGGCCTCCGAGCCACCATCGGCGACCTCTACGACGACGCGCCGGCGCGCGACAGGCTGCTCGCCCGCCTCGACGCGGTCGAAGCCCAGGCCGTCCAGTGGGCGGGCGGCGAGATTCCCGCCGGCGACTTCGAGGCCTGGAAAAAGTCCTTGGCCGCCTTGCGCCACGACGCCCTGGTGACGGGAAATCCGCTGTTCGACTTCGACGAGATCGTGTTCGTCAAGCGCTTCACCTACAGCGCCAACCACTACTACACCGAGTTCATCAACAGCCGCTGGACGCCCGGCGGGAACCTGTGCGTGCTGGACCTCAAGACCGGCCAGGTGCGCGAGCTGTGCCCGTCGCTGGAGGGCGGCGTGTTCGAGCGGTTCGACGTATCGTTCGATGCGAAGCGGATCGTCTTCGCCTGGAAGGGCGCCCACCAGGAGGGCTACCGCATCTACGAGGTGAACGTGGACGGCACCGGCCTCCGCCAGATCACCTTCCCGCAGGACAACGAGAAGTGGCTCGTGAAGCACTACCGCGCGCGGCCCCATTACCACCACGGCACCGACGACATGCACCCCTGCTACCTGGCCGACGGCCACATCGCCTTCATCTCCACCCGCTGCCAGTACGGCATCCTGTGCGACGCCCCCGACGACTTCACCACCACCACCCTCTACCGCATGGACCCCCAGGGCAAGCACATGCAGCGCCTGTCGAAGAGCTCGGTGAGCGAGGCATCGCCCGTGCTCATGCCCGACGGCCGCATCCTCTACACCCGCTGGGAGTACTTCGACAAGGGCGCCGTGAGCGTCAAGTGCCTGTGGGCCATGTATCCCGACGGCACCATGTCCTCGGAAATCTACGCCAACGACATCTCGCTGCCCCCCACATTCCTCTACGGCCGCCCCATCCCCGACGTGCCCAACCACTACGTGGTGCTCGGCACCCCCCACTGCCCGCAGAACGGCGTCGGCACCGTGATCCGACTCAACATGAGCGGCGGCAGCATCCGCACCCGCGAGCCCATGACCTACATGACGCCCGACGTGGATATCCAGGCCGAGCCCGGCTTCGCCTTCCGCGACGACGACGACCGCTGGCGCCAAGACCGCGGCGGCAAAGGCAGGCTGTTCAAGGACCCGTACCCGCTGTCGAAGAAATACTTCCTCGTGGCCCACAAGCCGGCAGGGAACGAGTGGAACGACCCCAAGGGCTACGGCCTCTACCTGCTGGACGAGACGGGCCGCGTGTCACTCATCTACCGCGACCGCGAGACCTCGTGCTGGCTGCCGTTCCCGCTCAGGCCGCGCAAGACGCCTCCCGTGCTCCGCACCGCCCGCGATCCCGCCCTCGCCCAGAAGGGCCTGGCCCGCTGCATCGTGGCCGACGTCTACCACGGCCTTGCCGGCGTCGAGCGCGGCACGGTCAAGTACATCCGGATCATCGAGCAGATGCCCCGGCCCTGGGCCGCACGCCGGCGCTGGGGCGGCGACGGCTACGACCAGCAGCACGTGACCATCACCAAGGACACCCACCTCGGCCTCAAGGTGCAGCACGGCGTGGTGCCCGTCGAGGACGACGGCTCCGCCCACTTCCTCGTGCCGGCCGGCGGCAACATCTCCTTCCAGGCGCTCGACGAAAACTACATGGCCCTCCAGACCGAGCGCACCTTCGTGAACTACATGCCCGGCGAGTCGCGCGCCTGCATCGGCTGCCACGAAACGCCCGACAACGCGCCCTCCCTCTACCCCAGCGGCGCGCTCAAAGCCCTCGCCCGGCCGCCGTCGGTGCCCGGGCCGCAGCTCGGTGAAACCGCCGGCCCGCGCCCGCTCCACTACATCACCGACGTGCAGCCCGTGTTCGACAAGCACTGCGTGAAGTGCCACAGCGGCAAGGAGCCGAAGGGCAAGCTCGACCTCAGTGGCCAGCTCACTGCCCTCTTCTGCGTCTCCTACGAGAGCCTCGTGCCCGAGCGACGCCGCAACCCGCGCCGCGACCGTGGCCTCCTGGGCCCTGTCATCGGCGAAAACCACCCCAAGACAGGCAACGTGCACTACCTGCCGGCCAAGAGCCTCGGCTCCCACGCCAGCGTGCTCGTGGCCATGCTCGGCAAGGGCACGGTGCAGCTCCGCGACCCCAAGGCCGCCGAGCGCGCCGCCAAGCTGGCCAGGCAACACAAGGACATCCATCTCGCGCGCGCGGAACTCCTCCGCATCACCAACTGGGTGGACACCAACAGCCAGTACTACGGCTCCTGGTGGGGCCGCCGCAACCTGCGCTACAAGAGCCACCCCAACTTCCGCCCCGTGCCGACCTTTCAGGCGGCCATCCGCATGACGTCGCCCATCGCCGAGGACCAGCGATGACGCCGGCGATTGACGGCGCGCGCGGAACCCGATACGATGGGAGTCAACCGAGCCGCCTGCCGTACACCGCCCATTCACCCCGTTTGAAGGAGGTCGAGCAAATGAAGAGACAAGCGCAAGTGATGGCCATCATCGTGGTGGCCTGCGCCGTCGCGCTCGCGGGCTGCGTGTGCAAGTTCGCGCCAGGCAAGCGCCCCGAGTCCATCCAGTTCGACAACGCGTCCTTCTACACCAAGGACGGCAAGTTCGACGTGGAGAAGGCCAAGGACGCCTACATCGCCCTGATGGAGTACCACGGCTACCCCGTCTACCCGAAGATGCGCGAGGAGCTCTGGGTGTCGGACTACGGCACGGGCCAGTTCACCAAACTCGGCCTCGGTGCCCGCATGTGGAAGAACAACGAAGAGGACCGCTACATGCTCATGGACGTCTTTCTGCTCCCCGGCCAGATGCTGCCCGAGCACTGGCACCTGAAGGACGAAAAGAACCCCGCCAAGCTCGAAGGCTGGCTCATCCGCTACGGCGTGTCGCACGTGGTGGGCGAGGGTGACAAGAACCTCGGCCCCGACGTGGTGGTGCCCAAGTGCCACATGAACGGCACCGTGACCGTCGAGCACGAGGTGGTGTGTGGCCCTGGCGACTGGGCGCAGCTCAACCGCGTGGGCGCCCGCCACTGGCAATTCGGCGGCCCCGAGGGCGCCATCTTTACCGAGGTGGCCAACGTGCATACCAACAGCGCCGTGCGCCACTCTGACCCCAAGCTCAACGAGCACTTCCTCAACCCGCCCAAGGAGTAGCCCTCTTCCTCATAGTGTCATTCTGAGCGATAGCGAGGAATCTCTCAAAGCGCGAGACGTTCGGACAGGGGGGCGGCCATCGAAACGGCCATGCCCCTGAAAGACCCTTCGCTCCGCTCACGGTGACCCCTGTGGTTGCGACGGTGCGGCACATCGGGACATGAAAACGGGGGGCACGTCGGCGTGTCCCCCGTTCTCGTTCTGTGGTGAGCCAGGCGGCTACTTGGCCTTCGGCGCCTCGACGGGCGCCTTCGCCGGCTGGGCGGCCTTGGCCTTGGCACGCTCGGCCATCGCGTTGCCTTGGGCCAGAATGCACACGCCGATGATCAGCACCACGATGCCGGCCACGATCCACTGCACGCTCTTCTTACTCGCGCCCTTCCACTCGCCCGTGCGGAAGCCGTGGATGTTGCCCACGATGATGGCAAACGACATAAAGACAGGATAGCCGACCGGCACGCCCAGGTCGCCCAGCCGTCCCCAGCCGAGCGCAAAGAAGAGCACTGCCGCGTCGTGCAGTACCGCCATGGCGAGCGCGAGGAACAGGGTGAAGCCGATGCCCGGCTTGCACAGGTGGCCCCACGTCTTGTTCTTCGTGAGCTTGTAAGCGCAGTAGCCACAGGCCGAGAGCACGCCGCCCCACAGGATGAGGCACGTGATGGCCCAGCCCACCGCTACGCCTGTGTTGCCGGCTGCCCCCGCCGCGGCTCCTACTGGCCCTGCGTAGCCCGACGCCACTGCCCAGCAGGCACACAATACGCCCGACACGACGCCGATGATGAGGCCGATGTGCATCTTGGGCTTCTGCGCCGCCGTGGCGTCGTCAGCGGCGTCTTCCCGCGGCAGGCTGCGCTCCTTGAGGATGCCTGCGCGGCCGGCGATGATGACGCCGATGACGCACACGGCCACGCCGGTGAGGATCACCACGCCGTGGGTGGTGCCGAAGGCCGCCGGGCTGAAGATGGCCATGGGCAGCAGCGAGCCGGTGATGATCTGCGCGCCGTAGTTCAGCGCGTAGGCTAGCGACAGGCCGATGAAGGCGAAGCTCAGCCCCAGCGTCATCGAGCCGAGCCCCCACAGGAAGCCGAAGAGGACCACGGGCACGAGCTGGCTCGTCTCCACCGCGCCATACACGCCAAAGAAGTCCTTCACCAGCAGCGGGCCCACCGTAACGGGCAGCAGGATGGTCACGAAGAAGAAAAACGGCCCCCAGAGCACTTCCCACGGGGTGTCCTTCTTAGCGAACTTGCTGGGCAGACCGAATGAGCCGCCACAGGCGGCGCCGATCAAGAGGAACAGAAAGCCGAGAACTGTGTCCATGCGTCACATCTCCTCTCGTGCGGGTGAGGGGGCTACGCCAGCCCGTGGAGCTGGGCGTGCACGTCCTTCAGAGCGGGGTAGATCCGTTCGTAGGTCCTGAACCACTCGGCGTATCGGGCGGTGAGCTCGGGGTTGGGCTCGTAGACGCGGCCGGGCTTATACACGTGGTCGAAGGCGTCCTGCTCGTCGGCGTAGAGTCCCACGCCGATGCCGGCCAGGAGCGCGGCGCCGAGGGGCGTGGCCTCGCCGAGCTCGGGGGCTTCCATGGGCTTGCCGGCCATGTCGGCCTTGTTCTGCATGGCGAAGGCGTTCTTGGTGCCGCCGCCGATGGCCACGAG
>JADHXT010000005.1 GCA_016782825.1 Candidatus Brocadiia bacterium
GATCTGGCAAGACGGAGGAAGAGGGGGCAGGGCGGGGAAGAGGCCAGTGAAGCAGGAGCTGCCAGGAGGCATTCCCAAGCGGGAGCTTGGGAACGAGAAAAACGTCTGAATCGTCTCTTCGGGGCTGTATGATCTTGACCCTCATGCCTCTTACTTTCGCGTCATTCGCGTTTTTCGCGGTCCGTTCCCTTCCTGCCTCTGCTCCCTCTGCTTCCCTCCGCTTTCTCTGCGTGAGGTCTTCCCCCGCCGCGGTGACCGCCCACCCTACGGCAGCTTGAGCCGCGGGTCGGCGAGGTCGAGGCGGTACATGATCTGGTTGTAGTCGTAGCGGGGAGTGGACACCTTCGTGCCCGAGAACTGGCGGGTGTAGGTGCCCTCGAAGTAGATGATGCGGCCGTCCTGCTGGTCGAAGAAGGCGTGGTGCACGGGATTGTAGAACGAGTAGGTGTCGTGCGTGACGACCTTGCGTGCCCAGCGCCAGGGGCCTTCGGGCGCGTCGGCCTCGCTGTACCAGATCTCGCCGAGCAGCGACGTGCCGCCGTGCTGGCACAGGATCATCACCCAGCGGCGGCGGAAGGCGTTCCACCGCACCGAGCCGCGATGGGCCACCACGGGCTGGCGGGTGGCGGCATCGCGGAGGGCGATCCACGCCTCCTCGGGCTTGATGCGCCCGGCCGCGAGCAGCTCCTTCTGACGCTTGAGGTCGATCACCGCTGTGTTGGCCTTCCAGCCCCACACGAGGCGGCCGTCGGGCGCGCGGTCGAGGGCGGGTGCGGCTTTGTTGTAGTCGCTGCCCGGCTTCAGGCAGGTCCACGCCTCGTAGCGAGCCACGTCGAGCGCGTGTGCCCAGTCGTCCCGCACGCGGACGCAGGGGTAGGGCTGAGCGAAGTACCACCAGGCTTGGCCGTCGCGGGTCACGCGGAGGGATTGGCCTTGCGGGGTGAGGCGCGCGGCGTCGTCGAGCCGGGCGTGGCGCGCGAACACCTCGCGGTCATCGTCGTAGAGCATGAGGCCGTGCTCGAGACGCTTGCCCAGGTTGGCCATGCGCGCATAGTGGGCCACCAGGCGGGTGCGGCCCGCGGCGTCGGCCACGGTGAACAGCCCGTCGAGCCACACGGGGCCGGGGCCGTCGAGGGGGGCCATCTTGCGGCTGAAGCCCTTGTCGTCGACGAAGTACGTAAGGTCGATGCCCACGCTGGGGTCGAGCCCGCCCTTGCCCGGCAGCGCCGACGTGGCGCCCGAGGTGGCGAACTGGCCGAGGGGGTACGACTCGCGATTCGTGTCGCCCCAGAACCAGTAGAGCCGCCCGCGGTAGGGGAGGGCCATCACCGAGTCCTGCCCCAGCACGCGGCCGTTGAGCAGCGGCTCGCGAATGGGCGCCGGACGGCCGGCGAGCGCCGAGTGGCCGTAGATGCCCTGGCCGGTGATGCGGTAGAGGCGCTCGGCGGTGTTCGCGCGCTGCAACTCGATTCGCGCCGTGGCGCCCGGCGTGGTGAGGAGCGCCTTGCCGCGATTGCCGAAGCCGTCCCTCGGATAGGTGTAGCCGTGGCTGGACACGTGGAAGTACACGCGGCGGTTCATCAGGCCCGGCTCGTGGAAGGCCACGATGCCGGCCGAGTCGGTGTAGTAGCGGATGCCGTTCACCGTGCGCAGCTCGACGAGCGGCACGCCGCGCTTCGTCTGCGCGTCCACCACCTCGATAACGAAGTAGTGCGGCGCCGGCTGGGCGGCACTGGCGGCTGCCGACAGCAGCAGCGCCACGGTGAGCGCGAGGGTTCGGTGGAACACGGGATGGCCCCTTTCGTCGTGGCATCGGGAGGGTCGGGCTGCCGCCCCTATTGTAGCCGCACGGCAGCGGGCCGCAATGGGGCCGCAGCAAGGTGTTGACATCCGGGGCGCGCCGCGCTATCCTGCGCGTCGGCACGCCCTCGCGCCAGGTGAGGGCGGCTTCGCTCCAACGGGCCGGGCTTCCGAGGGGGATTGCCATGAGGCGCGTGCTCTGCACGGGGGTGGCGCTGGCCGTGTTGGCCGCGAGTGTCACGGGCTGCAACACCATCGACAAGCTGATCGACCGCCTTTTCGCCTCGGGAAGCAAGGCGCCCGGCCAGCAGGCCGGGGGCAAGCTGCCGCCGGCACATCCCCCGCTGCCCAAGCCGGGCAAGCCCGACCTCAAGGCGCCGCCGGGCAAGCAGCCGCCGAGCAATCCCAACCCGTCGCGTCCGCCCTCGGGCCGCGTGGCCGTGCTCCCGCGCCCCGGCCAGCCGGCCGTGGCCACTCTCAAGCACCCCCAGCCGGGCATGGTCGCCATCCGGCCCGGCAAGCCGCCCATCGTGCAGCCCGGTGGCTTGCGCCCCGCCGGCGCCGGAGCCAACGTGGGCGTCGCCCCGTCGCAGCCGCCATCGGCCGGCGGCCACAAGCCCGACCCCGGCGTGGCCCCCATGGCCCCGCCCCCACCGCCCAAGGGCAGCTCCAAGCCCGAGCCGGCGGTGGTCAAGAAAGAGGGCGGCTACGCCTACAAGCCCCGCAGCTACGACAAGTTCATCACCGACCGCATCCCGGACACACTCCTGGCCAACGCGACCCTCGAGTCGATCACCAGCGAAGGCAACCTCTCCCGTTTCGACGTGGGCAACACCCACATCGACCCGGGTTTCCCCCATCGCGCACAGCAGATATTCCTCTCCCACATCATCACCCGGCGGCTCAGCGACATGTCCCGTTTCTTCTTCGACCACCAGTTCTATGTGGACAGTGGCGCGCCGTACGACCTCGACACCGGCCGCGTGGTGAAGCCGGGCAAGACGGCCGACTTCACGTGGACGAAAGGCGTGGGGCTCATCCCGCAGAACGGCGCGCAGTTCCGCATCGTGCTCGACTTCGACGCCATTTCCATGGACGACGTGGCCAAGGCCCGTCTGAGCACCAAGTGGCGAGAGCGGGTGAACTACCTGGAGGCCACCGTGCTCGTGCGCACCACCGAGGGACGCTTCGCCAAGCTCAGCTTCCGCCATGAGGTCGGGACGGAGAAGTTCTACATCCGGTACAGCACGTGGGAGTTTGGCGGCCGCTCGTACCGCGTGCGCCACCAGTGGGAGCATATCCGGCCCAGGAGCGGCTTCGACCTCGACGACCCCGCACGGGGCCATCTTCACGGCGTCTGGAAGGCGAAGGACGACGACGTGTGGCTCGAGAGCGTGGGCCCGTCGGCCAAGGCCTATCTCTCTGCCCGCAACGGCGCCGCCGCCGCCTTCTACGGCGCGGGCTTCTTCCCCATGCGGGACTACACGCGCAAGTAGGCGCGCGGCTCTGTGTGGGCGGGATGTCCTCATCCTGCGACTTGGTCTGTCCCCCTCTCCCTTGGGGAGAGCGATGGGGTGAGGGTGTCTTCTCGTGAAGCCGGCGTCAGTGCGGAGAGCAAGCACCCTCACCCACCCGCCTCCGGCGGCTGGCCTCTCCCCGAGGGAGAGGCGAAGACGCCAGAATCAGGACGCGGCGTGGGGACACACCGCCCACGAAGAAGGGTGCCTGCGTCCCGACCGCTGGCGCGCGCAATCATGGGCATGGACGGCCCCGGATCAGGCTTGTGATCGGGCGCTGGCCACACCGCCACATGTGGGGGGGAGCGATCCAGCCATCCCAAGGGCTTGCGCCGGGGGCCGACGTGGTTTTTCCGTTTGACTTTAAGCTGCCCGGTCTGTATAATTTGTAATTCTCCCACTTCGAGGAATGCCTCGGGGGAACAAGGCCGTTGCACGCTGCGGCGTGCGGCGGGTGAGGCCTTTCGGCCTACGCGGAGTTTGTGGTAATGGCAGACCAACGGGTTCGCATCAGGATGGAAGCCTACGACCACCAGGTGCTCGACGACTCTGCCTCGCAGATCGTCGAGGCGGTGAAGCGCTCCGGCGCCAAGGTGTTTGGCCCTATCCCGCTGCCCACAACTATCGAACGCTACACGGTCCTTCGCTCGCCGCACGTGAACAAGAAGTCGCGCGAGCAGTTCGAGATCCGCACGCACAAGCGCATCATCGACATCGAAGAGCCGACGGCACAGACGGTCGACGCCCTGCACAGCCTGGTGATGCCGGCGGGCGTTGACATCAAGATCAAGGCGTAGTCCATCGGAACCAGCCGCCCCCGGGCGGCTTTCTTCATGGGCACGCCCGCTCCGCGGCATGCGGGGTGTCTGGCACTTGAAACACGAAACGAGAGGGACCGACCGCATGGTTCCCTGCCTGCTCGGAAAGAAAATCGGGATGACCCAGGTGTGGGACGCCGACGAGGTGCTCCGCCCCGCCACGGTCATCGAAGTGGGCCCCTGCGTGGTCATGCAGGTGAAGACCGAGGCTGCGGACGGCTACGCGGCCGTGCAGCTCGGCTACGACGACAAGAATGCCCGGCGAAAGCACGGCAAGGGCGAGCGGCGGCGTTCCGTCGAGCGTCGCGGCGCCAATCGGGCCGAGATCGGCCACGCCAAGAAAGCCGGCGTCACCCCCAAGCGCTTCGTGCGCGAGGTGCGGGTGGACGCCGAACACGGCTACGAGCTGGGCCAGGAGCTCACCGTGGAGCTGTTTGCCGACGTGGCCTTCGTCGATGTCGTCGGCACCAGCAAGGGCAAGGGGTTCCAGGGCACGATCAAGCGCCACGGCTTCAGCCGCGGCCCCTCGAGCCACGGCTCGATGAACGTGCGGCGCCCCGGCTCCATCGGCCAGAGCGCCAGCCCGTCGCGAGTCATGCCCGGCACGCGGATGAGCGGCCACATGGGCTGCGTGCGGCACACCGAGATCAGCCTGCGCGTCGTGCAGGTGGACCCGCAACGCAACGTGCTCATCGTCTGCGGCGCGGTGCCCGGCCCCAACGGCGGCTACGTGCAGATCCTGCCCGCACGGCGGAAAGCCGGCCAGGAGGCCTCCAAGTAACGGCGAGCCCCGCCCGCCGCTCAAAGCGAGAACGTCATGATCGAGTTGCCAGTATACAATCGACAGGGCGAACAGGTCGGCCAGGTGAGCCTGGACGAAGCCGACTTCGGCGGCACCGTGCGCCTCCAGGTGCTGCGCGACGCCGTGCGCATGTACGAGGCGGCCCGGCGCGTCGGCACGGCGTGCACCAAGCACCGCGCCGACGTCAGCGGCACCCGCGCCAAGCCCTACCGCCAGAAGGGCACGGGCCGCGCCCGCGCCGGCTTCGGCCGCTCGCCCCTGTGGCGCGGCGGCGCCGTGGTCTTCGGTCCCAAGCCGCGCGACTACCGCTTCAAGATGCCCCACAAGGCCGTCCTCGCCGCCAGGAAGAGCGCCTTTCTCTCCACGTTCCAGGACGGCCAGGCCGTTGTGATCGACGAGCTGAGCGTCGAGCAGCCCCGCACCAAGGACGTGGTCTCGGCGCTCGCCGCCTTGGGCCTCGACCGCAGCGTGCTCATCGCCATCGAAGCCCACGACGCCAACCTGTGGAAATCGGCACGCAACATCCCCCGCGTGGCCATGAAGCCTGTGGGCGACGTCAATGCTTACGACCTGCTGCGAAACCAGCGCCTCCTGATCACCCGCGCCGCCCTCGAGCAGCTCGTCGCCACACTGCGTGGCACCCGACAGTCCCCGGCCCCCGACGCAGCGGCCCCCGATGTGGCCGAGCCGCCCGTTGCCGCCGCCGAAACCGTTGAAGCCAGCGAGTAGGTGCAGCCATGCGCGACCCGCGACAAGTTATCCTGCGGCCCCTGCTCAACGAGAAGGGCGAGATCCTGAAAGAACGCGTGCGCGGATACCCCTTCGAGGTGGCCCGCGACGCCAACAAGATCGAAATCCGCAAGGCCATCGAGCAGCTCTTCGACAACGTGAAAGTCGTCAAAGTCCGCACCATGAACCGCCCGGGCAAGCGCCGCCGCCTGCGCTTCAAGACCGGCCTCACGCGCACCTGGAAGCGGGCCATCGTGTTCATTTCTGAGGACAGCACGCTGGACATCTAGCCCAGCGAGGACACCGCACCATGGCGATCCGACAGCGAAAACCCGTGACGCCCAGCAGCCGCTTCACCGCGCTGGACGACTTCTCCGGCCTCACCAAGAAAAAGCCCGAGAAGAGCCTCCTGCGCCCGCTCAAGAAGACAGGCGGCCGCAACAACATGGGCCGCATCACCTCGCGGCGGCGCGGCGGTGGCCACAAGCGCCGCTACCGCATCATCGACTTCAAGCGCAACAAGGACGGCGTGGTCGGGCGCGTGGCCGCCATCGAGTACGACCCCAACCGCTCCGCCCGCATCGCCCTCATCTTCTACGCCGACGGCGAGAAGCGCTACATCCTCGCCCCCAAGGGCCTCACCGTGGGCGAGACCATCGAGAGCGGGGAGCGCGTGGAGCCCAAGGTGGGCAACGCCATGCCCCTGGCCAACATCCCCGCCTCGATGCCCGTGCACAACATCGAGCTCCACCCCGGCCGCGGCGGCCAGCTCGCCCGCTCCGCCGGCATGCAAGCCAGCATCACCGCCAAAGAGGGCAAGCACTGCCATCTCACCATGCCCTCGGGCGAAGTGCGCATGGTGCCCATCCAGTGCCGAGCCACCATCGGCCAGGTGGGCAATCTCGAACACAGCGCCCGCAGCCTGGGGAAAGCCGGCCGCAACCGGTGGCTCGGCCGACGCCCGCGCGTGCGCGGCGTGGCGCAGAACCCGGTGGCACACCCCATGGGCGGCGGCGAAGGCCGCAGCGCCGGTGGGCGCCACCCCTGCTCCCCATGGGGCAAGCCCGCCAAGGGGGGCAAGACCCGTGGCCGACGCAATCCGACGAACCGCATGATCATCCGGCGTCGGTCCAAGAAGAAGCGCGGCTAAGCCGCACGGAGGCAGGATTCAGTGTCCAGGTCCGTCAAAAAAGGCCCCTATGTCGACGCGAAGCTCTTTCGCAAGGTCCAGCGCGACCAGAGCCAGGACCCCATCAAGACCTGGGCTCGCGCCTGCACGATCGTACCCGAATTCGTCGGCCAGACGTTCATGGTCCACAACGGCAAGAACTTCTTGCGGGTGTACGTGACCGAGAATATGGTCGGCCACAAGCTGGGCGAGTTTGCCCCCACCCGCACGTTCCGCGGCCATGGCGGCCGCAAGCGCTGACCGCGCGGCGCACGGAGAAGACGATGGACTTTACGGCCACCCTACGATTCGCCCGCATCGCGCCCAAGAAGGTGAGGCTCATCGCTCGCCTCATCCAGGGCATGGGCATCAACCAGGCCCTCACGGTGCTCCGGATCCAGAAGCAGCGCGGCGCGCCCATGGTCCGCAAGCTCGTGCAGGCGGCCTGGGGCAGCGCCCAGGAAAAGGACGCCGGCTACGACGAAGACCAATTCTTCGTCAAGAGCGCCTGCGTGGACGACGGCCCCCGGATCAAGCGCATGCGCCCCCGCAGCATGGGCCGTGCCAACGTGATACTCAAACGCAACTGTCACATCACCGTCATCCTCAGCGACGGGAACGACGCAGCCAACTGAGGCCAACGCAATGGGTCACAAAGTCAACCCGATCGGCTTTCGCATCGGCATCGGCGAAGACTGGCGCTCCCGCTGGTACGCCAGCAAGAAGCACTTCGGCCGGTACGTCGTCGAGGACGAAAAGGTCCGCCAGTACGTCAAGAAAAACTACCGGTTCGCCGGCATCCCGCGCATCGACATCGAGCGCACCCGCGAGCAGGTGACGGTGATCCTCTACACCGCCCGGCCCGGCATCATCATCGGCCGCAAGGGCGCGGAGATCGACCGCCTGAAGGACGACCTCGAGAAGATCGTCAGCAGCGAGGTCCAGGTGCGCATCAAGGAGGTGGAAAAGCCCGAGCTCGAAGCTCAGCTCGTGTCCGAAGGCATCGGCGAGCAGCTCCAGAAGCGCTCGCCCTTCCGCCGCGTGCTCAAGCGCACGGCCGAAAACGTGATGCAGGCCGGCGCCAAGGGCATCAAGATCCAGCTCGGCGGCCGCCTCGGCGGCTCGGAAATGGCCCGCCGCGAGCGCCTCGTCAACGGCGAGATCCCGCTGCACACGCTGCGCGCCGACATCAGCTACGGCTTCACCGAAGCCAAGACCACGTACGGTCACATCGGAATCAAAGTGTGGATCTATCGGGGCGAACGCCCCGAGAAGGAGGTCCGGCGTGCCGCTCATGCCCAAGCGGATCAAGTTCCGCAAGAGTCAGCGGGGCCGAATCCGGGGCAAGGCTAGCCGCGGCAACAGCGTCGCCTTTGGCGAATTCGGTCTTCAAGCTCTCGAGCCCGGGTGGATCACCGCCCGGCAAATTGAGGCCGGCCGCGTGGCCGCCACCCATTTTCTGGCCCGCGAAGGCAAGCTCCACCTGCGGCTCTTCCCGCACAAGCCCATCAGCGGCAAGCCGCTGGAAACCCGAATGGGCAAGGGCAAGGGCGAGCCGAGCCACTGGGTGGCCGTCGTCAAAGCCGGCCACGTGATCTACGAGCTCGGTGGTGTGGCCGAGGACATCGCCAAGCAGGCTCTGAACCGCACCGCACGCAAAATGCCCGTGCGCACGCGCTTCGTGCGTCGGAGGCACAAGCTATGAAAACCGGCGAGCTGCGAGGACTGAGCGGCGAGGAGCTTCTCCGCGAGTACGAAGAGCGCATGAAGGAGCTCTTCAACCTCCGTTACCAGGCCAGCACCGAGCAGGTCGAAAACCCCGCGTTGATCGGCCAGACCCGCCGTGAGATCGCTCGCATCAAGACCATCCAGCGCGAGCGCGAGCTGGCCCAGGCCCAGACCCCTGAGGAACCCTCGTGATGGCAGCCCCAGAAGCCCCAACCCGCAAGCCGCGCAAGAATGTCGTCGGCGTCGTCGTGAGCGACAAGATGGACAAGACCATCACCATCGCCGTCGAGCGCCGCGTCCTCCACCCGCGCTACCGCAAGTACGTCCGCGCCACCACCACCTACAAGGCACACGACGAACGCGACGAAGCGCACGAAGGCGACAAGGTGCGCATCGTGGAATCCCGGCCCTACAGCAAGAGCAAGCACTGGCGCCTCGTCGAGATCCTCGTGCATGCCGAAAGCACCGTGGCCGTGAACCTCGACGCGCCCGACACCACGCCCGCCCCCGTCCCCGAGGCCCCCGCCCCTGAGGCCCCCGCGCCCGAGGCCCCCGGGGCCGAGCCGGAAGGAGGCGAGTGACCCCATGATCCAGATGCAGACCAAGCTCGATGTCGCCGACAACAGCGGCGCCAAAATCGTCGCCTGCATCAAAGTGCTCGGCGGCTCCAAGCACCGCTACGCCGGCATCGGCGACATCATCGTCGTGACCGTCAAGCGGGCCATGCCCGGCAGCGCCGTCAAGCAGGGCGAGGTGTGCCGGGCCGTGGTCGTACGCACCCGGCACGGCGTGCGCCGCGACGACGGCTCCTACGTCCGCTTCGACGGCAACGCCGTCGTGCTCATCGACAACGACAAAAACCCCCGCGGCACGCGCATCTTCGGCGCCGTCGCGCGGGAACTGCGCCAGAAGAACTTCATGAAGATCGTCTCGCTCGCCAGCGAGGTGGTCTAGCCGGAGCCACACATGGTCGTCCGAAAAAACGATACCGTCGTCCTCATCAAGGACATCACCTCGTGCAAGAACGCCGAGGGATCTATCATCAGCGACAAGGGACAGCGCACCCGTGTCCTTGCCGCCTTCCCGGTGGAGAAGAAGGTGCTGCTCCAGCACACCAACTACCGCTGGAAACACGTGCGCCCCGACCGCGACAACCCGCGCGGCGGCCGCGTGCAGCGCGAAGTGAAAGTGGACGCCACCAACGTGCTTCTCTGGTGTGAGAAATGCCAGCGCGGCGTCCGGGTCCGCGCCGAGCGACGCCCCGACGAGGGCAAAGTGCGCCTGTGCGCCAAGTGCAATTCCGTTATCCCCGTGGTGCTCTAACCATGCCTCGACTCCTCGACCGCTACAAGAACGAAATCGTGCCCGGCATGACCGAACGGTTCGGCTACACGAACCCCATGGCCGTGCCGCGCGTCCAGAAGGTCGTCCTCAGCATCGGCGTGGGCAACGGCCACGAAGACAAGACCCGCCTCGAGCAGGGCCAGAAAGATCTGCCGGTCATCACCGGCCAGATCCCGGCCATCACCCGGGCCCGCATGAGCATCGCCGCCTTCAAGATCCGCGACGGCTACCCCGTGGGCCTCAAGGTCACCCTCCGCGGCATCCGGATGCTCGAGTTCCTCGACCGCCTCATCGGCACCGCCATCCCCCGCGTGCGCGACTTCCGCGGCCTGGCCACCAAGGGCTTCGACGGACGGGGCAACTACTCGCTCGGCGTCACCGAGCAGCTCATCTTCCCGGAAATCCACGCCGACGACGTCCAAATCGTCCAAGGCATGAACGTAACCATCTGCACCAGCGCCAAGACGGACGAAGAGGCACTCGAGCTGCTCCGCCTCTTCGGCATGCCGTTCCGGACCAACTAGGGGGCCCCATGGCTCGCAAGGCACTCGTCAACCGAGCGAACGCCGAACCGAAGTACAAGACGCGGAAAGTCTTCCGATGCCAGCTCTGCGGGCGCGCCCGCGCGAACTACCGCAAGTTCCAGATCTGCCGCATCTGCTTCCGCACTCTCGCATCCAAGGGACATATCCCCGGCGTCAAGAAGGCCAGTTGGTAGGGCCACGCCGATCACGCAGTAGGGGAACCACCCCGCGATGATGACCGACCCCATCGCCGACATGCTCACTCGCATCCGCAACGCCCTCAACATCGGCCGGCGCACCGTCACCGTGCGCGCCTCCAAGGTCAACCTCGGCATCGCCCGCGTCCTCAAGGACGAAGGCTACATCGAGAACTACCAGCGGATGGAAACCGACGCGCAGGGCGACATCCGGGTCTACCTCAAGTACGGGCCCGAAGGCGAAAAGATCGTCACCGAGCTCAAGCGCGAGAGCAAGCCCAGCCGACGCGTCTACCGCGGCGTGAAGGACATCCCCCGGGTGCTCAACGGCTTCGGCATCGCCGTGGTCTCCACCCCCAAGGGAATCCTCAGCGACCGCGAGTGCCGACGCGAAAACGTCGGCGGCGAGCTGATCTGCACCGTGAGCTGACCGCAACGTCCCCGTGTGTCCCCCCGCGGACACTCGGCCAGAGGAGCCGCTCAGGAATGTCTCGCATCGGTAATCTCCCCGTGCCCCTTCCCCCTGGCGTGAGCGCCGAGCTCAAGGGCTCGACCCTCATCGTGAGCGGGCCCCTCGGGAAGCTCGAACAAGCCATCGTCCCGAGCATCCGCCTGACCCTCGCCGCCGGCGGCAAGGAAATCCGCGTGGAGCGCAGCGACGACGAACGCCAGACCAAAGCCCTTCACGGCCTCATGCGCAACCTGGCGGCCAACATGACCCTCGGCGTGAGCCAGGGCTACGTGAAGACCCTCCAGATCGTGGGCGTGGGCTACGGCGCCAAAGTGCAGGGGAAGAACATCGTCGTCAGCGTCGGCTTCTCCCACTCCGTGACGCTGCCGATCCCCGCCGGCCTCACGGTGGACGACCCCGAGAGCAGCAGCATGCTCATCGGCGGCGTCGGCGCGGTGCCCTGCACCACCGTGCGCATCCGCGGTATCGACAAGCAGAGCGTGGGCGAGTTTGCCGCCACGATCCGGCGCCTGCGCCCGCCCGAGCCCTACAAGACCAAGGGCGTCCGCTACGAAGGCGAAGAAATCCGCCGCAAGGCCGGCAAGGCCTTCGCGGCCCAGGAGTAAGCGACCTGTGAACGACCGAGAAACGCGCCGGCTCCGCCGACATCGCCGCATCCGCAAGAAGGTGGCAGGCACCCCCGAGCGGCCACGCCTGTGCGTCCGCCGCAGCTTGGTGCACATCTACGCCCAGCTCGTCGACGACTTGGGCAGCCGCACCGTCGTGTCGGCCTCCACCCTGTCGCCCGAGCTGCGCCAGGCGTGTGGGAGCGCCAACAAGACGGCCGCCGCCAGTCTGGTCGGCCAGGAAGTCGCCCGCCGCGCCATCGCGGCCGGCATCCAGCAGGTCACCTTCGACCGCGGCGGGTGCCGCTACCACGGCCGCGTGCGGGCCCTCGCCGAAGCGGCCCGCAAGGGCGGCCTCACGTTCTAACCGCCGCCCGCCCGCGGGCGGGCCCCAGGAGGTACACTCCGTTGCCCGAAGACCGTAGAGACAGCGATTCGCGCGAGCTCACCGAGACCGTCGTCAAAGTCTGGCGCAACGCGACCGTCGTCAAGGGCGGCCGGCGCTTCAGCTTTGCCGCCCTCGTCGTCGTTGGCGATGGGCAGGGGCGCGTGGGCTACGGCTACGGCAAGGCCAACGAAGTGCCGCCGGCCGTCGAAAAGGGCATCAAGGAAGCCCACACCGCGCTACACAGGGTGTCCCTCGTCGGCGACACCATCCCCCACGCCATCACCGGCTGTTACGGCTCGGCGCGCGTGCTGCTGCGCCCCGCCGGCCCCGGCACCGGCGTCATCGCCGGAGCCTCCGTGCGCGCCGTGGCCGAAGCCGCGGGCATCCGCAACGTGCTCACCAAGAGCTACGGCTCGCGCAACCCGAAAAACGTCGTCAAAGCCACCATGAACGCGCTCCAACGCCTGCGCAGCAAGGCCGACGTCGAGCGCCTCCGCGGGGTCCCCATCGAATGAATCTCAACGACCTCAACGCCACCAGCCCACGCCGTAAGAGCCGCATCCGCGCCGGCCGCGGCCGCGGCGGCAAGCGCGGCAAGACGTGCGGCACCGGCCACGGCGGCCAGCGCTCGCGCTCCGGCGGCCACGGAGCCGGCCTCTACGAAGGCGGCCAGATGCCCCTGTTCCGCAAGCTGCCCCGCCGCGGCTTCAACAACGCCAACTTCGGCACCCGCTACGCGGTGGTCAACGTGGGCGCCCTCGACCTGTTTGAGGACGGCGCCGAAGTGGACGCCGCCGCTCTCCTGAGCCGCGGCATCATCACCAAGCTCCTCGACGGCGTCAAGATCCTCGGCGACGGCGAGATCACCCGCAAGCTCACCGTCAGAGCCCATCGCTTCAGCAAGACGGCCATCGAGAAAATCCAGGCCGCCGGCGGCACGGCCGAGGTCGTCGGCAGCTAACCCCACCGCGGAAGCGGATCCCGAGCCGGGCGGCCCGATCCGCTCCGGCACACCGAACACGGCAGACTGGGAAACCACCCACGCGATGCTTTCGTCCTTCGCCAACATATTTCGAATCCCCGACCTGCGGAAGAAGATCCTCGTCACCGTCGGGCTGATCGTCGTCTTCCGCTTCGGCACCTTCGTGCCCCTGCCGGGTGTGAACACCGCCGAGGTCACCCGCATCAGCGAAAGCCTCTACAAGGGCCGCCAGAGCACCGCCGCCGGCCGCGCCCTGGGCATGATCAACCTCTTCACGGGCGGCGCCCTCGGCCGCTGCTCCGTCTTCGCCCTCGGCATCATGCCCTACATCAGCGCCAGCATTATCTTCCAGCTCCTCGCCACCGTCATCAAGCCCCTCGAACAGCTCCAGCGCGAAGGCGAGGCTGGCCGCCGCAAGATCAACCAATACACGCGCTACGCCACGGTAGCCCTATGCATGGTGCAGTCGTTCTTCATGACCTCCTGGATCGAGGGCTCGCCCGACGGCTTCCAACTCGTCTCCGCCGAAACGGCCCAGGGTCCATGGTTCGAGATGACCGCCATGCTCTCCCTCACGGCCGGCAGCGTGTTTCTCATGTGGATGGGCGAAACGGTCACCGAGCACGGCATCGGCAACGGCATCAGCGTGCTCATCATGGCCGGCATCATCGACCGCATGCCCGCCGCCGTGGGCGACCTGTGGAGTCGGGTGGACTGGAACCGCCCCTTCACCCCCGAAGCCGGCGCCGGCAACATGAACGCCATCATGCTCTTCTTCTTCTTCGGCATGTACATCGCCATCATCGTGGGTGTGGTCATTATCACCCAAGGCCAGCGCCGAGTCACGGTCCAGCAAGCCAAGCACACCCGCGGCCACCGCGTCTACGGCGGCCAGCGACACTATATGCCCCTGCGCGTGAACCAGTCGGGCGTCATCCCCATCATCTTCGCGCAGAGCCTGCTGCAGATCCCTAACATGATCTTCGGCTCGCTCGCGGCCAAATGGATGTTCTTCGCCTTCCTTGCCAGCGCCTTCACCATGGGCTCCTTCACCTACACCCTGGTGTACGTACTCCTCATCTTCTTCTTCTGCTACTTCTGGACGGCCGTGGTCTTCAACCCCATCAAGATGGCCGACGAGATGAAGGAGTACGGCCACTTCGTGCCCGGTATCCGCCCCGGCAAGATGACCGCCCAGTACCTCGAGCGCCTCATGACCCGCATCACTCTGGCCGGTGCCGCCTTCCTGGCCTTCATCGCCATCGTGCCCCAGATTCTGCGCACCGCCACCGGCATCGGCTACGCCGCCGCCGGCATGTACGGCGGCACGGCGCTGCTCATCGTCGTGGGCGTGGCACTCGAGCTCGTCCAGAAAATCGAATCGCACCTCATGATGCACCACTACGAAGGCTTCATGAAGCGCGGTCGGATCCGCAGCCGCAGTGGCTGAGCCCGGGATGACCCCATTGCATCCGAGCCCGCAGGAGAACCCGTTGCAGGCAGTTGTCTTCCTCGGCCCGCCCGGAGCGGGAAAAGGCACCCAGGCGAAAGGCGAAGCCGAACGCCGGGGCCTGCTCTACATCGCCACCGGCGACCAGCTCCGCGCCGCCGTCGCTGCCGGCACCGAGCTCGGCCTCCAGGCCAAGGCCTGCATGGACGCGGGCGAGCTGGTGCCCGACGCCGTCATCATCGGCATCGTGCGCGAGCTCATCGCCCAGCACCCCGACGCCGAGGGCGTGCTCTTCGACGGCTTCCCGCGCACCGCCGCCCAGGCCGATGCCCTCGGTGCCCTGATGAGCGAGCGCGGCGCCCGCATCACCGCCGTCGTCTACTTCGACGTCGCCGCCGCCGCCGTCGTCCGCCGCCTCGGCGGGCGCCGCGTGTGCCGTGGCTGCGGCACCACCTACCACATCGAGCACCTGCGCCCCAAGCAAGAGGGCACGTGCGACCGGTGTGGTGGCGAGCTGTACCAGCGTGACGACGACAACGAAACCACCGTGCGCGAGCGGCTCCGCGTCTACGAAGACCAGACCGCCAGCCTGCTCGATTACTACCGCTCGCAGGACCTCCTGGTGCGGATCGACGCCGCCCAGAGCATCGACGACGTGGCCCAGGCCGTCAGAGGCGCCCTGGACGGCGCGGGCGGCTGACACACGGAAGACCTCCGCCGGCCTCGCCGCACCCCGGCGCGGTCGGATCGCGCGAGAACGCCTTGATCACGAGGAAGTCGAAACGAGAACTCGACCTCATGCGCAAGGCCAGCGGCGTGGTCGCCGAGGTCTTGGCCCTGATAGGACGGCTCGCGCGTCCCGGCGTTACCACCGCCGAACTTGACAACGAGGCACGAAAACTGATAAAATATCGAGGTTGTGCCCCGGCATTTTTGGGACACGGCGGCAAGGGTCGCCGGCCGCCGTTTCCCGCCAGCATCTGCACCTCGGTGAACCACGAGGTGGTCCACGGCATCCCCGACCAGCGGCCGCTCCAAGAGGGCGACCTGCTGAGCGTGGACGTGGGCACCTGCTGGCGCAAGTACTACGGCGACGGCGCCGCCACCTACGCCATCGGCACGGTGGCCCGCCCCGCGCGGCGGCTGATGGACACCTGCCGCAGGGCCCTCGAGCTCGGCATCGCGGCCATCGGCCCCGGCAAACGGCTCAGCACGTTGGCCCGCACCATACAGGGCTACGTCGAGAGCCACGGATTCAGCGTCGTGCGCGACTTGGTCGGACACGGCATCGGCACCAGCCTGTGGGAAGAGCCCCAGGTGCCGAACTATGTGGGGTCGAGTCTCCGCGACGTCGTGTTGCGTCCGGGGATGGTGCTCGCCATCGAGCCGATGATCTGTGCCGGCGACTGGCGGGTGAGCACCCTGCCCAACCGCTGGACGGTGGTCGCCGCCGACGGAAGCTTGGCGGCCCACTTCGAGCATACAGTGGCCATCACCAACGACGGGGTGGAAGTCCTTACCGTCGTGGCCGATGGCGGAGGCAATTGATGGCCAAGGAAGAAAACATCCGCGTGGAAGCCACCGTGAAGGAGGCCCTACCGAACGCCGTCTTCAAGGTGGCACTCGAAAACGGCCATATCGTCACGGCGCACGTCTCGGGCAAGATGCGGATGCACTTCATTCGCATTCTGCCTGGCGACAAGGTCACCGTCGAGCTGTCGCCCTACGACCTGGCCAAGGGCCGCATTGTGTATCGCGACTAGAACAAAGCAGCCGCCGCGGCCAGCCCGGCGGCGCCCCGAGGTGTCGAGAGCCATGAAAGTCCGTTCGTCCGTCCGTCGTATTTGCGAAAACTGCAAGCTCGTGCGCCGCAAGGGCGTGGTGCGCGTCATTTGCAGCAACCCCCGGCACAAGCAGCGCCAGGGCTGAGCCCCACGCTGGAGGAAAGGAAACCGCGCCTCATGCCTCGTATCGCCGGCATCGACATCCCGAACAATAAGCGCATCGTCATCGCGCTCACGTATATCCACGGCATCGGCTCCACCTCGAGCGAGAAGATCCTTCAGCAGGCAGGCATCGACCAGTCGGTGCGCAGCCGCGACCTGAACGAGGACGAGCTGTCGCGGCTCGCCTCGATCATCGAGAAGAACTTCATGGTGGAAGGCGAGCTGCGCCGCCTCGTGGCGCAGAACATCGGGCGGCTGCGCGACATCGGCTGCTATCGCGGCCTGCGCCACCGCCGCGGGCTCCCCTGCCGCGGCCAGCGCACCCGCACCAACGCCCGCACCCGCAAAGGCCCGCGCAAGACCGTGGCCGGCAAGCGCAGCGTCAAGGAGCAGCGCGGCTAAGCCCCACTGTCCCGCTCTCTCTCGAACCCAGGAGCCCCTGGATGGCACGAACGTCCCGTCCCGCGAACCGTCCCACACGCCGCCGCGTGCGCCGCAGCGTCACCATGGCCATCGCCCACATCAAGGCCACGTTCAACAACACCGTGGTCACCATCGCCGACCTCAACGGCGACACCCTGTGTTGGGCCTCGGCAGGCACGATGGGCTTCAAGGGCTCGCGCAAGAGCACGCCCTTCGCCGCGCAGCGAGCCGGCGAGCAAGCCGCCGAACGCGCGCAGAAGGCCGGCGTGCGCACCGTCGAGGTGCGCGTCAAAGGCCCCGGGTCGGGCCGCGAGTCGGCCATCCGCGCCCTCCAGGCCGCCGGCCTCGAGATCAAGTCCATCGAAGACGTCACCCCGTTGCCCCACAATGGATGCCGCCCGCGCAAGAAGCGGCGCGTCTGACATCCAACGAGACAAGAGGAGCCCTGCAAGTTGGGTAGGCACACCGAATCGAAATGCCGTCTTTGCCGCCGTGAGGGCATGAAGCTCATGCTCAAGGGGGCCCGGTGCGAGAGCGCCCGGTGCAGCTTCAACCGCCGCGACTACGCGCCCGGCCAGCAGGCCTGGCGGCGCGGCAAGTTCTCCGCCTACGGCATGCAGTTGCGGGAGAAGCAGAAGCTCAAGCGCTACTACGGCGTGCGCGAGCGCCAGTTTCGCCGCTACTTCGCCGAAGGCGTGCGTCGCAAGGGCAACACGGGCGAAAACCTGCTTGTGCTCCTCGAGCGGCGGCTCGACAACGTGGTCACCCGCCTCGGCCTGGCCGACTCCCGCGCCCAGGCGCGGCAGCTCATCACCCATGGCCACGTGGAGGTCAACGGCCGCACCGTCGACATCCCGTCGCAGGCCGTCAAGGCCGGCGACGTGATTGCCCCGCGGTCGCGCGACAGCAGCACCAAGCTCATCGCCGCCATCCGCGAAGGCAGCAAGGGCCGCCCGATGCCCAGCTGGCTCGAAGTCACCGAAGAGCCGCTCCAGGGCCGCGTGCTCGATCTGCCCAACCGCGAAGAAGTGCCCATCGCCATCCGCGAGGAACTCATCGTCGAGTTCTGCTCGAGATAGGAACGAAACCGATTCACACGTAGGGCGTGAAGCGTGGACGGGTGTGGGGGGAAGCAGCGGCCGCCGAGCCGCCGCAGGATTCCCGTCGCGCGTCTTGCGCTTGGCGTGTTTTCACTCGACACTCCGTGAGAGGACCGACCATGCGAATCCGTTGGCGAGGTTTCGAGCTCCCAGCTCGCGTGACCTGCGAGCGCGAAACGCTGACCCCGTCGTACGGGAAGTTCATCGCCGAGCCCTTCGAGCGCGGCTTCGGCACCACCATCGGCAACAGCGTGCGCCGAGTCCTCCTGTCCTCGCTCGAGGGCGCCGCCGTCACCTCCGTACGCATCCAAGGGGTTCAGCACCAGTACTCCACGCTGCCCGGCGTGGTCGAGGACGTGACCGACATCATCCTCAACATCAAGCAGATCCGCCTCCGCCTGCTCACCGAGGGACAGAAGACGCTCAAGATCGACTGCCAGCACCGCGGCGAGGTCACGGCCGGCGACATCCAGGCCGACCCCGACGTCGAGGTTGTCAACCCCGAGCTGCACATCGCCACCCTCAGCGAGGACGTGGGCCTCGTCATCGAGATGGAGGCCCGCCGCGGCCGCGGCTACGCCACCGCCGAAGACAACGCCAAGCCCGACCAGGAGATCGGCACCATCCCCATCGACGCCATCTTCTCGCCCGTCACGCGTGTCAGCTACCTTGCCGAGGACACCCGCGTGGGGCAGATCACCAACTACGACCGCCTCGCCCTCGAAGTGTGGACCGACGGCACCATCACCCCCGAAATGGCGCTCGTGGAAGGCGGCCGCATCCTCCGCAAGCACCTCGACCCCTTCATCCTCTACTTCGAGATCGGCCGCGAAGCCCCCGGCGACCAGGACGACCAGGCCGGCCGCACCCGCGGCGAAGCACCCCAGATCCCCGACGAACTCCAGCGCAAGCTCGACATGACCGTCGAAGAGCTCGAACTCTCCGTCCGAGCCCAAAACTGCCTGGAATCCGAGAACATCCAGACAGTGCGCGACCTCATCACCCGCACCGAAGCCCAGCTCCTCGCCGTCCGCAACCTTGGCAAGACGTCGCTCCTCGACATCCGGGCGAAGCTCACAAAGCTCGGCCTGGGCATCGGGATGACCATCGACGCGGCCTCGGGCATCCCCGTGGCCGAAGTCGAGGCCGAGGCCGACGCAGAAAGCTGACCGCGCACCCACGCGCCCGAATAGACAAGCGAACACGACACTCGCGAATCGGAAGACCCCATGAGGCACCGCAAATCCGGTAGAAAGCTCGGCCGCACGTCGGCGCACCGCAAGGCCATGCTGCGCAACACGGCGTGCAACCTGTTCCTCACCGCCCAGGGCGACGACGAGCGGCCCCTGCGCATCACCACCACCGTCCCCAAGGCCAAGGAAGTGCGACGCTTGGCGGAACGGTGCGTCACCCTGGCCAAGAAGGCCCTGGCGCAGCACGACGGCGAGGGCACCCCGCGCGTCTGGGGCTCCCATCCCGTGCGCCGGCTCAAGACCCTCCTCGGCCGCCGCGACGCCATCGCATGTCTCCTCGAAAACATCGCGCCCCTTTACACCGACCGCCAGGGCGGGTATACTCGAATCCTGCGCCTCGCCGCCCGCCGCCTGGGCGACGGCGCCGACCTGTGCTACCTCGAGATGGTCACCGAGCCCGTCGAGGCAGCCATCCCGAGTGGGCCAGCGGAGCCCGTGGCTCCCCGCCGCGCCACCACCCCCGTGGCCGATGGCGATGAGCCGGAAGAAGCGGCCGACGACGCCGAAGCCGAAGAGGCCGAGGCCACGGAAGACGCCGCCGCCGACGGCGACGACGCTCCGGCCGACGAGGCCCCCGCCGACGCGGAGGAGAAGCAAGACGAATAGTCCGCGCGAGCTGACACGGCAGCTCCGGCCCGTTGCATCCGGGCGATTAGCTCAGTTGGCTAGAGCGCCAGCTCGACAAGCTGGAGGTCACTGGTTCGAGCCCAGTATCGCCCACCAGCGGCATGGCCGCACGTTTGAGGCCGTCTTGTGATGGGCCGGCCCGCCGGCAGAGGCCTGCGCCTCCCCCTTCTGCCGCCGGGCCGGCCCCTTGCATTCTGGCCTCCCCCGCCCTGTACAAAGGGCACCGCGCGAGTGCTTGAGACCATGGCTGACGTATTCGACAACCTCACCGTGAGCGGCGACGGCGACCCCCACGGCGGCGCATCGCCCCTCGCCCCCCTGCGCCACACCGCCAGCCACGTGATGGCCCAGGCCGTGGTGCGCCTGTTCCCCGGCACCCAGCTCGCCATCGGCCCCGCCATCGCCACCGGCTTCTACTACGACTTCGAGCTGCCCGAGAGCATCGGCGACGACGCCCTCGAAGCCATCGAGGCCGAGATGCACAAGATCGTCGACGCCGACCACCCCGTCGAGCGCCTCGAGGTCAGCCGCGCCGAGGCCGCCGAACGCATCGAAGCCGCCGGTCAGCCCTACAAGGCCGAACTTCTCGCCGACATCCCCGAAGGCGAGGCCATCAGCTTCTACGGCCAGGACGACTTCGTGGACCTCTGCGAAGGCCCCCACATGGCCTCCACCGGCGCCGTCGGCCACGCCTTCAAGCTCCTCAGCATCGCCGGCGCCTACTGGCGCGGCAGCGAACACAACCGCATGCTCACCCGCATCTACGGCACCGTGTTCCCCACCCAGGACGAGCTCGACGAACACCTCCGCCTGCTCGAAGAGGCCCGCCAGCGCGACCACCGCAAGCTCGGCCGCGAGCTCGACCTCTACAGCTTCCACCCCGAAGGCCCCGGCTTCGCGCTCTTCCACCCCAAGGGCCTCCTGCTCTGGGACCAGCTCATGGGCTACTGGCGCGAGCTCCACGACGCCGCCGGCTACCTCCAGATTCGCACCCCCCTCATGCTCCGCAAGAGCGTGTGGGAGCAGAGCGGCCACTGGGACCACTACCACGACAAGATGTACGTCACCCAGATCGACGGCACCGACTACTGTATCAAGCCCATGAACTGCGTGGGCGGCATGCTCTACTACAAGACCGCCCTCCACAGCTACCGCGAGCTGCCGCTGCGCGTCGCCGAGGTCGGCATCGTCCACCGCCACGAGAAGAGCGGCGAGCTCAACGGCCTGCTCCGCGTGCGACAGTTTACCCAGGACGACGCCCACATCTTCATGACCCCCGACCAGATCCGCGACGAAGTGGGCGGCGTGATCGACCTTGTGGACACTTTTTACCGCACCCTCGGCCTGCCCTACCACCTCGAGCTGTCCACCCGCCCGGCCAAGCGCATCGGCAGCGACGAGATTTGGGAGACCGCCACCGCCGGCCTCCGCGGCGCCCTCGACGCCAAGGGCCTCGACTACAAGATCAACGAGGGCGACGGCGCCTTCTACGGCCCCAAGATCGACTTCCACGTCCAGGATGCGCTCCGCCGCACCTGGCAGTGCGCCACCGTGCAGCTCGACTTCGCCATGCCCGAGAAGTTCGACCTCACCTACGTGGGCGCCGACAACCAGCGCCACCGCCCGGTGATGATCCACCGCGTGGTCTACGGCTCCATCGAGCGCTTCATGGGTGTGCTCGTCGAGCACTTCGGCGGCGCCTTCCCCCTGTGGCTCGCGCCCGAGCAGGTGCGCGTGCTGCCCGTGAAGGACGATTGCCACGCCTACGCCGACCAGGTGCGCCAGCGGCTGGCCACGGCCGGCGCGCGCGTGACCGTAGACGGCCGGAGCGAGAAGGTGGGCTTCAAGATCCGCGAGGCCTCCCTGCAAAAGATCCCCTACGTCCTCGTCGTCGGCGGCCGCGAGGCCGAGGCAGGCACCGTGGCCGTGCGCCAGCACGGCGAGGGCGACCTGGGCCCTGTGGCGCTCGAGGAGTTCGCCGAACGCCTCGAGCGCGAGATCCGCGACAAGACCCGAATAGGAGGTGGCACTACATCGCGCACGATCTGAGAATCAACGAGCAGATTCGCTGCACGCAGGTGCGATTGGTGAGCGAGGCGGGCGAGCAGTTGGGCATCAAGTCGCTCGGCGACGCCATGGCGATCGCGAAGGACGTGACCCTCGACCTGGTCGAGGTCGCCGCCCAGGCGGAGCCGCCCGTCTGCAAGCTCATGGACTATGGCAAGTTCAAGTACCGCCAGAAGAAAAAAGTCCACGACGCCAGGGCTCATCACCATCGCATGCAGACGAAGGAAATCCGCCTGCACCCGAAGACGCACGCGCACGACCTCGAATTCAAGGCGCGGCACGCGCGCAAGCTCCTCGCCCTGGGCGACAAGATACACGTCAACGTGTTCTTCAAGGGCAGGGAAATGGCGCACCGCGAGCTGGGCTTCGGCGTCCTCGAGAGCTTCAGCAAGTACCTCGAAGACGTGGTTAAGGTCGAGCAGGAGCCCCGCATCGAAGGCCGTCGCATGACGATGATCCTGTCGCCCAAGTAGCCGGGCGCCACCCTTCGAGCGAGTCGCTCGGTCGGGCACAACGTCGAGGATATCCGCGCCGCCTGCACCGCACGCAGGATGCCGGCGGCGTGGTCAGGAAATACACGCTTCGTACCACACTCGGTTGGACAACTGCCATGCCCAAGCAAAAGACACACAAAGGACTCGCCGCACGCGTGCGCGTCACGCGCACCGGCAAAGTCGTCCGCCGCCGTCCCGGCCGGCGCCATCTCATGAGCGTCAAGAGCGGCAAGGCCAAGAGGCAGCTCGCACGGCCGGCCCTGGTGCCGGGCGAGTACGCCAAGACCGTCAAGA
The DNA here is from genome assembly GCA_016782825.1 of Candidatus Brocadiia bacterium. Classification (GTDB taxonomy): domain Bacteria; phylum Planctomycetota; class PUPC01; order DSUN01; family DSUN01; genus BS750m-G60. The sequence goes on from JADHXT010000005.1 coordinate 22,729, forward strand.
GGAGTCTGGCCGGCCACTAAGCGGCCGCCCCGGAGGTACATCCCATGCCCAGAATCACCCGTTCCCCCGCGCGTCGGCGTCGCCACAAGCGCGTGCTCAAGGCCGCCCGCGGCTACTTCGGTGGCCGCTCGCGCCTCTACCGCGTCGCCAAGGACGCCATCCTCAAGGCCAATGCCTACGCCTACCGCGACCGGCGCACCCGCAAGCGCAACTTCCGCGCCCTGTGGATCACCCGCGTCAGCGCCGCCTGTCGTCAGCGGGGCATCTCCTACTCGGTGTTCATGCACGGCCTCGCCCAAGCGGGCATCGCCCTCAACCGCAAGATGCTCGCCGAGATCGCCATCGCCGACCCGGGCGGCTTCGACAAGATCGTCGCCACCGCACAGGGCTAGGCCCTCCACCGCGCGGCGCCCCGCAGCCCCCCGGCCCACGGCACGCCGCGCCGCACCGGGGATGGACTGGATGCACAGCACCCTCGAGCAGCTCCGCGACCACGCGCTCCAGCGCATCGAAGCCGCCCAGGATCTCGACGCGCTCGACGCCGTGCGCGCCGCCACCTTTGGCCGCAAGGGCGCGCTCAAGGCGGCCATGAAAGGCTTGGCCGGCCTCTCCGCCGAGGAGCGGCCCGCCATCGGGCGCCTCGCCAACGACGTGAAGACCGCCATCCAGCAGGCACTCGACGCACGCCGCCAGGCCCTCGAAGGCAGCGGCACGCCCTCCGTGGCCCCCGGCATCGACATCTCCGTGCCCGGCCTCCGGCCCACCCTCGGCCGCGAGCACCCCATCCGCCGGGCCGAGCGCGACCTCATCGATATCTTCGCCCGCCTCGGCTTCGAGGTGGCCGAAGGCCCCGAGGTGGAACTCGAACGCTACAACTTCGACGCCCTCAACATCCCCGCCGAGCACCCCGCCCGCGACGGATTCGACACCTTCTACGTCCGCGACGACGTCGTCCTCCGCTCCCACACCTCGCCCGTCCAAATCCGCCTGATGGAGGGCCGCCAGCCCCCCATCCGCGCCATCATGCCCGGCCGCGTTTACCGCCCAGACACCGCCGACGCCACCCACTACCCCGTGTTCCACCAGCTCGAAGGCCTCGTCGTCGGCGAACGCATCACCTTCGCCGACCTCAAGGGCTGCCTCACCATCGCCATGAAAGAGCTCTTCGGCACCGAGACCGAAACACGCTTCCGCCCCTCTTTCTTCCCCTTCACCGAGCCCAGTGCGGAGGTCGACGTGTCCTACGAGGTGGACGGCGAGCGCCGCTGGCTCGAACTCCTCGGCGCCGGCATGGTCCACCCCAATGTCTTCCAGGCCGTCGGCTACGACTCCGAACGCTACACAGGCTTCGCCTTCGGCATGGGGATCGACCGCATCGCCATGATCCGCCACCGCATCACCGACATCCGCCTGCTCTTCGAAAACGACCTGCGCTTCCTTCAGCAATTCTGACCCCCGCGAGCCCCGGCTCACCCACCCCTGGGAAGGCCCCCGCCACCGAGAGCACGGCGAGAAGAAGCCCGTCCGACCCCGACGGAGCCGACCTCACGCCCGCCGGCTCCAGTGAGATGAAGCCCCATGGCACACGACGTCTTCATCAGCTACTCCTCCGGGGACAGGGCCGTGGCCGACGCGGCCTGCGCCGCCCTCGAGAGCCAGGGCCTGCGGTGCTGGGCGGCTCCTCGCGACATTCTGCCCGGGCGGGACTGGGGAGAAGCCATCATCGACGCGATCGACCACTGCCGGGTCATGGTGCTTGTCCTCTCCCGCTTCTCCAATGAATCCGGCCAAGTCAAGCGCGAGGTCCAGAACGCCGTGGCCAGCGGGGTGGAGGTTCTCCCCTTCCGCGTCGAGGAGATCATCCTCTCGAAAACCCTGCGCTACTTCCTGGGCACCCAGCAGTGGCTGGACGGCTTCCCGCCTCCGCTGGAAAGCCACCTCCCGGCGCTGGCCGACGCGGTTCGCGCGCACCTTCGCCGGAAGGCCACGGAGCCGGCCGACGGGGTCGCGGACCGGCCGCGAGCGCCCCGCGTCGAAGTCGTGCTCACCCGCCGCAGCGTGGTTGACCTCGGCGCGGAAGGCATCGGCTACTCGGCGAACGACCACCTGCTCCTCGGTGGCGGGGTGGCGAAGGCACTGGCCGCCGCGGCCGGCCCGAGTCTTCAGGCGGAAGCGGCAGCACACGTGAGGCAGCAGGGGCCGGTCACACCGGGCTGCGCCGTCCGCACTGGGCCGCACGGTCTGGCCTCGTCCGGCTGCAAGGGAATCCTCCACCTGGTCGTCCTGAAGCTCGACCGCGCGCGGCGCGCGTACCTTCTGCCCGACGAGCCGGCCCGACGGGAAGAGCTTCTGCGGCGCGCCATCGCAAGCTCTGTCCGCGACGCCTGTCGCCTCGCCGCGGCGGCCGGCTGGTCCTCGCTGGCTTTCGGCCTCATGGGCACGCGGGCGGCCCGCCTGGCCCCCGAGGTAACGGTGAGCGCCATGGTGAGCGGGCTCCGCTCCTTTCTTGAAGGCACGGACCCCAGCCCCGCGCCGATTGAGAGGGTCTACTTCAGCTACTTCACGTCCGAGACCGCCCGCAGGGCCTTCGAGGCCGAGCTGCGGCGGCCCGAGAACGCCGCACGGTTCCGCCTCGTCCCGCAGCCCTAGCCGGCGGGCACCTCTCGGCCCCCTCGAGCGTCGTGGATTCGCCATGATCGAACACCACCGCGAGACACTGCCCAACGGCCTGCGCGTGATCTACGCACCCATGCCGCGCCTCCACTCGGCCAACGCCGTCGTGTGCGTGCGCATGGGCCCCCGCTTCGAGACCCGCGAGACCAACGGGCTCTCCCACTTCGTCGAGCACATGTGCTTCAAAGGCACCGAGCGCTACCCCGACCCCGAGGCCTTCGCCCATGCCATCGACCGCATCGGCGCCGAGCTCAACGGCGCCACCGAGCCCGAGCACACCGAGTTCATCGCCACCTGCCACCACCGCCACTTCCTCCGCGGCCTCGAGCTGCTCGCCGAGCTCGTCCTCCGGCCCCGCTTCCACCCCGACCACGTGGACATCGAGCGCCGCGTCGTCCTCGAAGAGCTCGGCCAGTACCACGACGCGCTCGGCGTGAACATGGGCGACCTGACCTACGAGCTCATGTGGCCCCGCCACGGCCACCACTTCGTGTGCCTGGGCGTGGACGACACCGTGGCCCGCTTCACCGCCGACGACATCCGCCGCCACTACCAGCGCCACCTCACCGCCCGCAACGTGGTGGTGTGTGTGGCCGGCAACTTCGACGAAGCTACCGTGCGCGACGTGCTGGCCGAGCAGTTTGGCCACCTGCCCAGCGGCGAGCCACTCGCCTGCCCCGCGCTCGAGCACCAGCAGGACGCGGCCCGCGTGCTCGTGCAGCGGGGCCGCACCCGCCGCGTCGCCATCCGCCTCACCCACAAGGGCTGCCCCTACACCAACCCGCGCCACTACGCCCTGCTCGTGGCCAGCGAAGTGCTCGGTGGCGGAGTCACCTCGCGCCTCTTCACCCGCCTGCGCGAGCGCGAGGGCCTCGTCTACGACGTCTCCGCCGGCACCACCCTCTACTCCGACTGCGGCTGGGTGGACGTGGCCACCACCACCAGCCCCCGCCACGCCGAGGCCGCGCTCGGCGGCGTGCTCGAGGAGATCCGCCGCCTGGCCGACGAAGGCGTGAGCCACGACCTGCTCCACACGATCAAGGAACGCTCCGCCTGCCAGATGGAGATCCTCGAAGACAGCCCCATGGACGTGGCCGAGTGGTTTGCCGTCCGCGAGGTGCTCTTCTCGCCCGAAACCCTTGCGTCGCCCACGGCCGAGGCCGAGCGGCTCAAGACCACCACCGTGGACGACGTGCGCCAGATGGCCCGCGAAGTGTTCCTCCCCGCCCGCCGCAGCCTCGTGTTCGTCGGCCCCAGCTCGTGGGGCCTCCGCCGCCGCCTCCGCACCCTCGCCGCCCAGTAGGCCACCTGCGCACACGGGCGGCACCCTTACCGCGTGGTGGGGTGAAAAGTCGGATGTGCATGCACTGCAGTGTGCGGGTCATGGTGGGTCGACGGACCGCGACTGCCGTTACCCGGTTACGGTGCCGACGCCGCGACACGGAAGCCCCGAGTATCGGTAGCGGACGAAGCTTCCACGATGTTGTGGGCCGCCGCACCACATTGAGCAGGCTCCAATGCCCACGACCCCCCGCGCACCGCCCTCATGTGCGGGTCGTCGAACCCGCCTCTGCACCACTCGCTCACATTGCCGTGCATGTCACACAGCCCCCAGGTGTTGGGTGCCTTCTGCCCCACGGCGTGGCTTGCGTTCTCGCTGTTCGCCGAGCAC
>JADHXT010000192.1 GCA_016782825.1 Candidatus Brocadiia bacterium
GGTGACATTCGAGCACCGTGTGGTCCAGCACCTCGGTGGGACCGTCCTTCCCCTCGTGCGGCGCATCGTGCGGGGCCTCGGCCTGAAGCCCACGGGGTTCGAGCTGTCGGTCACGAACCTCGGTGCGGCGTCGACGCTGGACGTGGGCCTCGAGGTCTCGGGCTTCTCGGCGGACGCGGCAGTCACGCTGGCGGCGCTCTCAGCGGCGCTGAAGCTCCCCCTGCCGCAGGACGCCATCGTCACAGGACACGTCGCGTCGCCAGAGGGCGAGCTTCGCCCCGTTAGGAGCATCCCCCGCAAACTGGCCGCGGCGGCCGCGAATGAAGGAGTTCGGCGGTTCGTCTGCCCCGCACTGGATGCAGACAGGTCGGTGGAAGAGCTTGCGCCCAACGAGTGGCAACGCATCGCTGACGCCACGAGCGGTGAGAGGGGCAATGTCCGAATCATCGCCGTTACCGACATCGCCGAGTTGCTCTCGGCGGTCGTCGACGACGAAGCCCTGGTCCGCGCCGCCCTGTCCTCCGGCTTCTTCGGGCATGAAACAGACGGCTGCAACGGCAGCCCGGCCGACCGGGCGATCGCGTCCCTCGCTGCGCGACACGAGGAGCGTTTCCTGGGGGTGGTGGATGCCCATCTCCTGGCGGGCCGCGTCCCCGACGTTCATGCACTGCTTCGGCTTCGCTGCCGTTTCCAGTGTCAGCGCAGGCGATACCCGTCTGGCCTCGGGCGCCATCTCCTCGAGCTGATGTCGTCGCTGCCTCCCGCCCTGCGCCGCATCAAGGGATGGTTCCCCCTCGTGCCTCTGGCACAGTGCCTGCGGCTCTGCACCTTGGCGGCGCGCGGCGACCACGAGGATGTCCAACGCCTTCTGGACGCCGTCCATGGCCGTCTCCCTGCTCGCGACTCACCTGCGAGGACGCGCGGGGAGGCTCCCAGCCCGCCAGCGTCTGCGGCGGCGGCCGTGGACGCGGTCATCGCCGAGATCAGCGCGGAAACTCTCGCCGAGGGGATCGGCCTGCCCATCGATTCCGCGCGGGCCGCGTACGTCCTGCCGGACGCCACGATCGACTCCTACGACGACTTCCACGAGCTGATCGTGGGCTTCCACCTCGCTCTACTGCGGCGGACGTCCGTTCCACTTGATCCGGCCGACAGCCACGGAGCGGCCGCCGAGGCCTACGCTCTCCTCGAGCGGGCCTTCGCGGATCACGGCGGCCCGGAGGCGGCCTGGGCGGAGGCCCGACATGGCACCCGTGGCGGCGCTCGCTTCGTGCTCGATGCCATGACCGAGCAGCTCAAGTCCGAGCACCGGGCCAGGCACGTGGGCAGGGTCCTCAAGGAGGCCGTCGACCCTCTCGACTGGGACGAGCGGGTCGCCTTCATGGCCGCACTGCTCGAGCGCCTGGCGCCACACCTGCCCGCGGGACTGCGCTCGGCGCCACCCGAGCGGTTCGCCCGACACTACGAGGCCATCGCCAGAGCCTATGTACGATCCCTCGACCCCGTCACGCAGCTGCTTCGCCGTCTGTAGCTGGAAAGGAGCCAAGACCATGGCGCTCATCGATACCTTCCTGGCGGCCCTGGACGAGCGACAGATCGCCCGTCGTGTGGGCCTCCGACACGACGAGGCCCGCCTCCAGTACCCGCTTCGCCGGAATACGGTGGCGAGCTTCGACGCGTTCACCTCCGCTATCGCCGACTACTTCAACCACCACTTCACCCAGTGCGTCTCCAACGGGGGGGCTCTCCCGCCCGCTGAGGCAGCGGGACGAGCAAAGGAGATCCTGGAGAGCGAGTACCGGCGCCGCAACGGCGACATCGTCAGCGCCTTCAACGACGCCCACGACGGCACGAACGGCGGGCTGCGCGTGGTCCTGGACACCATCGCCGAGGCGCTCAAGAAGGAATCGGTCGAGCGGTACATCCGCGACGTCTTCGATCAGCACGTCGCGCCCAACTCCTGGAACGATAAGGTGGAGATCATCCGCCAGTTCATCCGCCGGTGTGGTGCGAACCTCACGTCCTCTATCCGAACGGACCAGCCGGAGCGATACGCCCAGAACTACCAGGAGCTGATCCGGTCGTACGTCGACGCTCTGCGGCAGACATCCTCGATCTTCCGGCGACTGTGAGGGGGAGGCGGTCATGGCCACTGCGCTGGAACGCTTGCTCGATAGCATCGATCCCGAGCGGACGCTGGAAGAGCAGGGGCGGCGGGCCGATCGCGCTCTGAACGCGTTCACCAGCCCCTCACTGATCGAGGACTGGGATGCATTCCGCGCCTGCTTGGTTCGTTTCGTGGCAGACCTCGATGGCCACCTGCTTCGGCTGCCGGGGGGGCGCCCGCCGTCCATGGGCTTCGATTTCGACTGGGGCCGGTGCACCCAGCTCCTCATGCACGCATACGGCCACAGCGGCGAGAAGGCGGCCTTCGAGATGGCGCGGACGGGCAACGAGGGCGGGCTCCGGGCAGTGTTGCGGAAGATGGCGATGACCCGCTCCGAGCAGTTCGTCGAGAACGAGGTCGCGGCCAGGGCCAACACCTACTGGGATGGCCTCTCCGCCGACGAGAGACTCGCCGCCGGCGAGGAGTACCTCGCGAAGTACGGGCACCTTCTCCCCTCGGAGTTGACCGAGGGGAGTGCCGCTCGCGTCCGGGCAAACCTGCCGCGGGTCCTCCAGGAACACCCGCAGCTCATGGAGAAGCTGCGGCAAGCCACCCGGCGGTGACCCATTCCAGCCCCCTGACCCCTTCCCTTCGCCTGGCGATCCCTCATGCTCCTGAAATCACCCGACGGCCCCCGCCGCTATCCATGCGGAATCGTGCGAGTCTGGGGGAACCCATGTCCATCGAACAGGCACTGCTTGCCCGCTCTCAGCCTTACATGCTGGCCGCCAAGGTCAGGGAACTCCTGCACGCCGAGGTCTACAAAGGCTGCCTGCCGGACCTCGTGGCCCTGCCCGTTGCCCTCGAGCCGCTCTACCAGCCGCTCTTCGGCACCGATGGCCCGGCCACCGAAGGCTCATCGGAGACATATGTCCTCGACGATCCACCTCCCGAACCCGAGCTGCTCAGGCTGCGGATATGGCTCTCTCCGCAGCAGACGTGCACCTGGGAGCGCTCCGAGCTCTTCCTGAAACAGCTTTCGCATGTCCGCCGCCGCGTCGCCTTCGAGATCCTCGGGAACCAGGAATGCACCGCACTGCAGCTCCTGTGCAGCCGCGACGACCTGGCCACCGTCACTACGGCGTTCTCCAGTCAGTTCGAGCAGTGCGCTCTCTCCCCTGTCTCTGACGACTTCATGCGAGACGTCGCAGCCCAGGATTGGGCCGGCGCCCGGTTCCGGGATATCTATCCGCCGCCCCCCTATTCGCATCTGCTCACACGGCCCGACGAGTTGAAGCGCTCTCCCCATGCAACCCTGATCGCGGGCCTCACTTCCATCACGCCCCCTGCAATGGGCTTCTTCCAGGTGGCCTTCGCGCCCGTCTCACCCCATCACAACTGGCACCGCAACGTCCGCACCCTTCTCGACCTCGAGTTCTCCGCCAAGCTGGTGGGCGGCGTGCCAGGCGCTCACCGATTCGCGCAGCAGATGCCTTCGGGCGATCTGAAGCAGATGGCGATGGACCTCGAGGAGAAGGCCCACACCGACAAGCCGTTCTTCGCGGCGGCGCTCCGCGTCGGCGTCGTGAACGGAGGGGGCTGCTCCTCCAGCTGGCTCGAGTCCCTCTCTCTGGTCGGCAGCCTCCTTCAACACGGCGGCCGGCCCCTGCGGTGGGTCACCGACGAAGCGTACCATCGCCACCTGGCTCCGGACGTCATCGGACGCATGTTCCGGGCGGGACTGACCCATCGGTCTGGGTTCCTGGTCAACTCATGGGAACTCGCCAGTCTCGTGCACATGCCCCCGAGAGAGATCACGGAGTGCCATCAGGATGCGATGGCCCTGCTCGAGACGCTGCCCGCCGAGGAGAGCCTGGCCCAGGGCACGTCGATCGGCGTCTGCCCGTACGCGGGGACCTCCCGTCCAGTGTGCATCCCTCCCGGGATCCGCGGCAAGCACGTGCACCTCATCGGGCGCCCCGGCATGGGAAAGTCCACGACGATGGAGTACATGATCCTCCACGACGTGGGGCTGGGCCACGGCGTCGCGGTTCTCGATCCGCACGGAAGGCTCGTCCAGCGGCTACTTTGCCTCCTGCCGGCCGCCCACGCCGAGCGCGTCATCTTCCTCGACCCCGGTGACCCGGAGTGGGTGCCTATTTGGAATCCCTTCCGTGTACGAGGCCCTACGGACCATAGCCGTATCGCCGACGATCTGGTCCGGGCCTTCAAGAGCTTCGTCACGGGCTGGGGCGACCGCCTCGAACACCTGCTCCGCCACGCCATCTACGCGGTCCTGCACCTGCCGCGTGGCAGTCTACTCGACGTCTCGGACATCCTCCGGCAGAAGTCCGACGAGAGCCGTCAGCTCCGCTCCATGGTCCTCAGGTTCGTGGACAATGAGGTGTCGCGGCGCTTCTGGCGGAACGACTTCGACCGGTACCGCTCACCAGATCTGGCTCCGCCGCAGCACAAGCTCAGCAAGCTGCTCACGGCGGGATCCGCTGCCCTGATGCTCTCCCAGACGGAGACATCATTCGACCTGCAGGACGTGATGGGCAGCGGCAAGATCCTGCTCGTGGACCTCTCCACGGTCGGGCCGGAGACGCGCGAGATCCTCGGGTGCTTCCTGCTCTCGCTGCTGCATCTCACGGCGCTGGGGCGCGGCAGTCTGTACGCGGAGACGCAGCTCCCGTTCCACGTCTACTGCGATGAAGCGCACCGCTTCCTCACCGACGCGGTGGAGGACCTCATCGCCGAGACCCGCAAGTTCAACGTGTCCCTGGTGCTCGCCCACCAATACATGAAGCAGTTTGCCCTGCGGAAGGCGGACGCGCTCTCCAGTACCGGAGCGACCATCATCTTCAACATCGACACACGGGACGCCCAACTCCTCAGGAAGGACCTTCGCGGCTTGGTCGAACTCGAGGATCTGATCACCCTGGACGTGGGCGAGGCCGTCGCTCGCATCGGCACCCACGTCGTGCGACTGAAGACACACCCTCCACTGGACATTCCCGAAGGCCATTCCCGCGACCTCATCATCGCCGGGTCACGCAGCCGGTACTGCAGGCGCGCAGAGGAGGTCCGCCGGGCCATCCGGGCTCGCAGCCAGCGCTGGCATGAACCCCTGCCACTTCTGGGCGCCGGCGGCATCGGAGCGGGGGAAGGGCAGGACGGCGCGGGATCCGACGGCGAGGAGCTTCAGTACGATGTCTTCTGAGTCTGTCAGGCAGCGGGCCGAAGAAGTGGTGTCGCTGCTGCGCCAGGCGCTGGACCAGGAGCGGCTCGCAGCCCTGATCGACCAGCCCATCGACCGGGCCGCAGCGGCCTGTCTTCGCGAGTGCGACGGAGGGCAATCCGCCAGAACTCTCCAAGGAATGACCGCGGCGCTCGTCAGGGCGGTCTATGCGGACGCGCTGCCCTGCAGGCGCGAGATTCCGGACTCCGACGCACGGGACGAAGCGTACGCTCTCCTCGAACACGGCTACTCGGGGAGCCGAACGGGTGGCTACGACGAGGCCCTGCTCGACGCTGCCGACAGCACGCAGCCCGGCGTCGAGCTCGTGGTCGCGTGGATGGCGGACGCTCTCAAAGAGCGACGGCGAGCATCGTACACGCGGTGGGTGATCGCTCGTCACGTGGACCCAGCCGATTGGAACATGAAGTGTGCATTGGCCTCCATCCTCGCCGAGCAGTGCAAGAAGTACCTCCCTCCGGAACTCCAGAGCTGCCCCAAGGAGCAGTTGTCGGACTGCGCCGTCGACCTCCTGCTCCTTGACCTCGCGACGGGCCATCAGCTTCAGCAGGCGCGCGCGGGCGCCTGAATCTCGCGCTGAAACTCCCCCCGCAAGTCTGCCGCTGAGAACAGTGCACGCCGAGGAGGATACCGCGGGTCCCGCCGGCTCCCCCCTGCTGCCCGAGGTACACGAGACATGCACCGTGCCAGTACACGACGTTCAACACAGCAGAAGCTCAGCATCTTCCGCTCGTGCTTCGCAGGGCTCAGGAACGTCTACGGTACATACGATCCCGCGACTGGTCAGGTCCGTCAGGTCAAGGAGCCGGTGACGGATCGTGTCATACTTTGCCACCTGCAGGGCCGCCGGCCGTACGGTGTCTACCTCCTCGACGGCGACCGAACACGTGCTCTTTCCATCGACTTCGATGACCATCACCTCAACCCGCCGATGGAACTGCTCGCCACGGCGAGGAACTACGGCGTTGCCACGTACATCGAGGTGAGTAAGTCCAAGGGATACCACGTCTGGATGTTCTTCGGGGAGCGCGGCGTCCTTGCAGCGAAGGCGCGGCGGCTCGCACAGCTTCTTCTCGACGACATAGGGATGCCGGAGACCGAGGTCTTCCCGAAGCATGACCGACTGGATGACCGCGCGCAATACGGCAACTTCATCAATGCTCCGCTCTTCGGTGCGCTCGTTCCGAAGGGGAGGACGGTGTTCCTCAATGACCGGGACTTCGCACGCCCCCATCGCGACCAGTGGGCGCTCCTCGAAGGTGTGAAGCGCGTGACTGCGTCGGACCTTGATGACATCCTCGAGACGGAAGGTCTGACGCAGCTCGATACGTCGCGCGCCCAGCGTGACCGGAAGACAGCGCTGGGCCTTCTGAGCACGTTCGGCCTGCCCCCTTGTGCACAACGGATGCTGGGCAACGGCGTGACCGACTATCAGCGCACCGCCTGCTTCCGCTTGGCAATCCACTTCAAGAAAGCAG
>JADHXT010000193.1 GCA_016782825.1 Candidatus Brocadiia bacterium
AGTCCTGGGGGATTAGCTCAGCTGGGAGAGCGACAGGCTGGCAGTCTGTAGGTCAGGGGTTCGAGCCCCCTATCCTCCACCATCGGACTCGGGCGAAGCGACCACCCCGGTGGCTTCGCCCGTTTTCATGTACGCCGCGCGTTGAGTGCCTGGCGCGCCTTTGCTATAATCGAGGACGAGGTCGCACGGACCGGTGGCTGGTCCGAATCGCTGCCCCGCGCGGTGCAATTCGAGTGGAGACACGACAATGAACGCAGCGAAAACCGGGATGCTCATGGCCGCCCTGGCCGCACGCGGTGTGGGAGTGGCGTGACCGATGCGGCCTGTGCCCTGCCTGCTCTTCTGCCTCGCCGCCGCCGTGGGCGCGCACTCCTGCGTCACCGAGCGTACGCCTCGCGTGAACACCAACACCGTGTTCCAAGGCTGCGACGTCTGCCACCCCGTGCAGGGCGCACAGGTGCGCTCCGCCCGCCACTTCAAGCAGTCCATGCGATGCGTGGTGTGCCACGGGCAGAGCCGCAGACACACCGCCAGACCCACCGTGCCGCCCGACCTGCGCTATGCAGGGAAGAGGATCGACTACCTGTGCAGCCGGTGCCACCAGGACGACTGCCGCCACGCCCAGGCCTCCGCCCGCCCGAAGCCCGGCCAGCCCGCCCGCACCTGCGCCGACTGCCACGGCGCCCACACAGCCACATTGAAGTCAGTCGTGAAACCACTCCGCGCGCCCTCGCCGAGCAGTTGACGCCCCCCTACAGCCCGCGGTACAGCGCCGAACCCACCCGCACCATCGTCGCCCCTTCCTCGATGGCCACCTCGAAGTCCTGCGTCATCCCCATCGACAGATGCGGCAGCGGCACGCCGGCGCGCGGCTGCGCTTCGTCGCGCAGCTCGCGCAACGCCGCGAACACAGGCCGCACGGTTTCAGGCTCCGCCACGAAGGGCGCCATCGTCATCAGCCCGTCCACGCGGATGTGCTCCAGCGGCAGCACGGCCTCCAGCACCGCGGGCAACTCCGCCGGCTCGATGCCAAACTTGCTTTCCTCGCCGCTCGTGTTGCACTGGAGCAGCACGGGCACCGTGCGTTGCAGCGTGGCCGCGCGACGGTCGATCTCCGCCGCCAACCGCACGCTGTCCACCGAGTGGATGCGCTCGGCGAACTCCAGGGCGTGACGCACCTTGTTGCGCTGCAAGTGGCCGATCAGGTGCCAGTGGAAGCCGACCGAGCACCCCAGCGCGGCGTGTTTCTCGCTGGCCTGCTGCACGCGGTTCTCGCCCACGTCGGTGACGCCCAGGCCATGGAGGACGCGCATCACATCCACGCCCACGGTCTTGGTGACGGCCACGAGCCGCACGTCATCGGCCGGCCGGCCCGCCCGCGAACAGGCCGCCGCCATGCGGGAGCGCACGTCGTCGAGGTTGCGTCGCAGGATCTCTTCTGTGGTCACCGGTGGGGCGTCCTGTCAGGCGCGGGGAACGCCGATTGCGGAGAGGTAGACGGCGGTCTCCTGCTGGCCGTCCACGCCGAGGATGGCGTTTACCTCGTCGTCGAGGAAGGCGCCGATGGCGCAGCAGCCGAGGCCCATGGCCGTGGCGGCGAGGTGGAGATTCTGGCCGATGTGGCCGGCGTCGAGGTAGATGTAGCGGTAGGCTCGCTCGTGGTAGCGCGGCTTGGAGCGCGCGGGGATGGCCGTCCAGCAGAAGACCACGCTGGCGGCGGCGGCCATGTGCTGGTCGAGCGCAGCGGCGGCGATGGCCTCGCGCAGGTCGCCCTCGCGGCGGGCCCGGAGGGTGGCCGCTCGCACGTCGACATGGTAGAGGCCAGCCGGCAGGCCCGCCACGTGGTTCACCACGAGATAGGTGTCGATGGGGTAGCAGGCGCCGGCCGACGGGCTGGCGCGGAAGGCGTGGCCGCGGCTGCGCCGCGTGATGCCCTGGGTGGCCCAGAGCAACTGCGCGAGCTGCTCCTGAGTGATGGGGTCGCCCGTGAAGTCGCGGCGCGAGCGCCGCAGGCCCACCACGTCCCAGAGCCCTGGCCCGCCTTCCGTGACGGCAACGGGAAGATCGTGCTCGCCATCGACGATCTGCGCGTCGCCTCGGCCAGGCGTGCCGCTGCCCTGACGGCGGTACTTGGTGGCCTGCTGGTAGGCGTCGCCGATAGGCAGTCCGCCACCTGGAGAAGATGCCATGGGGATGGCCTCCACGTGCTCTGGCGTATATCACCCTCCGCCATACGTCCACTATAGCAGGCCACAGGACCGGGCGCCAGTATCGTTGACTCTGGGGCGCGACGGGTCTATAATCGAGTGTACAGGAAGGTTCTACACCGCCTTGGCCACCCGTGGCTCTGTCAGGAGGCTATACCGTGAACAGGCCGGTCCTCATTCTCGCCGTTGCCATCGCCGTCGCCGGCATACTCGTGGTGCAGCTCACGCCGAGCGTGGCGCAGGACGCTCCGCCCCAGCAGCACCTGGTGACGGCCGCCGTGGACATCAGCCCGATCCAGGCCGAGCTGGCCGCCGTCCGAGGCGAGCTGGCCGCTCTGCGAGCCGCCGTGACCGACGAGAAGGGCCTCCGAGCCGACGTGGCCAAGGCCGCCGCCTCCATCGAGACCCTGGCCAAGCAGATGACCGAGCTGACCGAGATCATCGACAAGTACACCAAGGCCACCGCTCCGGTCATCAAGGCCCTCAAGCCCCCGCAGCGCTGGGAGTACCGCGTGCTCCGCAACCGCAGCGACCGCTCCGCCAACCACCTGGGCGGCCAGGGCTGGGAACTCGTCACCGGCGCGGCCGACTGGCTCTTCTTCAAGCGCCCAATGGCGGATGGCGCCCCCGACGACGATGGCGCCGCCAAGCCCGAGGAGTAGTGGCCTTCGTTGACACCGTCATGACCGAAGACGAGCTCTGCGCATGGGTGGCGCTCCACTCGCTGGACGGTATCGGGGCGGCCTCGCTCGGGCGCCTGCTGTCCCGTTTCGGCGCGGCTCGCGCCACACTCGCCGCCACGCCGGCCGAGCGCGAGAGCGTGCCGCACGTGCCCGCCGTGATCCTGGACGGTGTGCCGTGTGCCATCGCTCGCATGGCCGACCACGCGCGCGTGGCCGCCCGCCTCGCCCACGAACACGTGCTTCCCTTGCTTCGCAGTGCCCCCGCCTATCCGTCGCGCCTCAACGCGCTCGCCAGCCCGCCTCCCCTGCTCTACGCGCGCGGTACGCTGCCCGCCGACGGGCGGCCCACCCTCGGCATCGTGGGCACCACCGAGCCGTCCGAGCGCGGCGCCCGCGTGGCCGCCACGGCCGCCGGCAGGATGGCCAAGGCAGGCTGGGTGATCGTGTCGGGACACGCCCGAGGCATCGACAGCGACGCCCACCGCGGCGCCTTCGACGCCGGCGGCACCACGGTGCTCGTGCTCCCCACGGGCATCCTCCAGTTCAGGCCTCACGAAGCCTATCCGCCGCCCGACGCACTGGCGCGGCAGGCCACCATCGTTTCCGAGGTGCATCCCGAGGCCGTATGGGCCACCCGCGCCGCGCTGGCACGCAACCGCCTGATCGCGGCCTGGAGCGACGCGCTCCTCGTGGTGGAGTGCCGCGAAAAGGGCGGCACCCTCGCCACGCTCCGCCACGCGGCGAGCCTGCGGCGGCGCACGTTCGTCGTGCGCTTCCGCCGTCCCTCGCTCAGCGCCGCCGGCAACGCCGTGGCCGAAGAAATGGGCGCCCAGCCCGTCCACTCCATCCGTGAACTCCAGCGTCTTCTCACTCAGGCGCCGCAATCGTCCAGCCAACCCCACCTCCCATGGAGGACAGACCCATGATTCGCACCCCCGCAACACTGCGGCGATGGGCGCTACGACTCCCCATCGTCCTCGCTCTCCTGACGGCCATCGCCCACGGCCAAGGATTCCTGGACGAAGCGCGCAAGTTCTTCCGCGTCGCTGTGTCGCCGGGCAGCCCGACCGCAGCCGCCGGCGGCACGCTCGACGTGGTGCTCGCCTTCGACGTAGACCACGGCATCCACGTGTACGGCGACGCCGAACGCCTGAACGCCACCTGGGACGAGACCACGGGCGCCGAGTTCGTGTCCCTCGTGGTCCCGCCAACGAAGGCCATCCCCGACATCCTGAACGAGGGGCAGACGGTGGACGTGCTCGAGGAGAAGTTCGAGCTGCGTGCCCGCTTCCGCGTCACGGCCACCGACGGCGGGTCGGTGCGGCTCCGCGGCGCCGTCCACTACCAGGGCTGCACCGACAAGTCGTGCTACCCGCCCCTCGACACGCCCATCGATCTCACGGTGCCCGTGAAAGGCACGGCCGCGCCGGCCGCCAAGAAGGCGCCCGAGGCCGCACCACCGCCCTCCCCCGCGCCGGCACCCGCGGCCCTCAGCGGCGAAGAGAAGCGCATCGCCGACCGCAGCTTTCTGCTGAACATCCTGTGGGCCTTCGTCTCGGGCGTGCTGCTCAGCTTCACGCCGTGTGTGTATCCCATCATCCCGATCACCATCTCGGTGCTGGCGCAGCGCCGCGAGTCGGGGAAGGGCTCCGTGATCCCCGCAGCGATCACCTACGTCGTCGGCCTGGCACTCACCTATGCGGTAGTGGGCCTGCTGGTGGCCACGGTGGGCTACACGGTGCGGGCATTCCTGGCGTCGCCGTGGTTCCTCATCCCGTTGGCCGGCCTGTTCGTGCTCTTCGCCCTGAGCATGTTCGACGTGATTGCGATCGAAGTGCCGCAAAGCTGGGGCGAGAAGCTCCGCAAGCTGTTCGGCGTGTCGGGCGGCACCCAGGGAGCGGGACTCTTCGGCGTGTTCGCCATGGGCGTGATCGCAGGCATCGTGGCGGGGCCGTGCGTTGCCGGCCCGCTGGCCGGTCTGCTGGGCTACGTGGCGAAGACGGGCGACAAGTGGCTGGGCTTCTGGATGCTCTTCGCGCTCGGCTGGGGCATGGGCGTGGTGCTCATCGCGGCCGGCACGTCCACCCGCCTGCTGCCGAGGGCCGGCGGCTGGATGATGCGGGTGAAGCACTTCATCGGCTTCGTCATGCTCTGGGCCGGCGCCTACTTCCTGATTCCCATCATCGGCGTCACCGCCTACCATCTGGCCAGTGCCGTGCTGCTCATCGCGTCGCCCGTGTTCCTCGGGTGCTTCGACGCACTGAGCGCCGAGAGCGGCTTCGGCGCTCGTCTGGCCCGCGTGCTCGGCATCCTGGCGCTCCTCTACGGCAGCTACCTGGGCTTCACCACCCTGGCCGAAGTGCAGGGCCGCCCCCTCGGCGGAAGCGCGGCGGCGCAGAAGCTGGTATCGCCCTTCCGCCACGCCACGCCCGAGGACGTGGATGCCGCCCTCAAGGGCGGGCGTCCCGTGATGGTGGACCTGACGTGCGACGACTGCGCCATCTGCAAGAAGCTGGCCCGCGACGTTTTCCCCACGCCGCAGGTGGTGGCCGCGGCCCAGCCCTTCGTCGCCCTGGAGGTGAACCTCACCCGCTACCCGAAGTTCGCCGACCGCTACCCCGGCCATTTCCCCCCCACCCTGCTCTTCTTCGACGCCAAGGGCCGGCGCGTGCTCACGCCCGCGATCCAGTCGCTGCCCGACCGATACACGTCCTTGACAGCGGACGGCTTCGCGGCGATACTGAAGGACGTTGCGGCACACCTTGCCCAGGAAGGTGAATAGGGCAAGCCCCCATGCGTGTGTAACCTGTGACCGCACTCACGTCCACGCTCCCAACGCAAGGAGACCGTCCGATGAAACACTTCGCCGCATTTCTTGTGGTCGGCATCCTGCTCTTCTCGCTCAGCGCCTGCTCGGAAGCCGCCGAGAAGCCCGCCGTGGGCGACAAGCTCGTCAACGTGCCCGTCACCACCCTCGACGGCACCAAGACCACACTGGCCAAGCTCCTGAAGGGTCGCGTGGTGGCCTTCAAGTTTGGCACCACGTGGTGCGGCTGGTGCACCAAGCAGTTCGAGGAGTTTGAGAAGGCCAAGAAGGAGTATGGCGACAAGGTGGCCTTTCTGGACATCGACGTCAACGAGCCGGCCAGCAAGGTGAAGGCCCACCTGAAGCGTCACAAATACAGCACCCCCACCGTGCTCGACCCCAAGGGCAAGGCGGCCGAGAAGTACAACGTGCAGGGCTTCCCCACCTTGCTCATCGCCGGCCACGATGCCACCGTGCTCCTGCGGGGGTACTACGTGCCGTTCGAGAAGTTCAAGCCCATCCTCGACAAGGCCGTCGCGGCCGCCGAGGCCGCCAAGAAGAAGTAGCTTCGGCACACCGGTCACCACATGACGACGCAGGCGGGACCACGCGGTCCTGCCTGCGTTGTTTGTTGGGCCGCCCTGGGCGTCAGCCGTTGCTCACGGCCACCAGCTTGTCCAGTGTGGCCGCCGCCGCGCCGCTGTCAATAGCCTCGCCAGCCAAGCGGATGCCCGCGGCCAAGTCCTCCGCCTTGTCGGCCACCATGAGTGCCGCGCCGGCGTTAAGCACCACGATGTCGCGGTGCGGGCCTTGCTCTCCTCCAAACACCGCGCGAATGGCCGCCGCGCTCTCCTCTGCACTGCCCACCCGCAGGTCGTCCAGACTGGCCGTCGGCAGGCCCGTGTCGGCCGGCGTGATGGCATAGCTGGCCACCTGCCCGGCGCGCAGCTCGCACACTTGGCTGGCCGTGGTGGTGGTGAGCTCGTCGAGGCCGTCGTCGCCGTGTACGATGAGGCAGCGCGTGCTGCCCAGGCTCGCGAGCACCTGGGCCATGGGCACCAGCAGCGCCGCGTCGTAGACGCCGAGCAACTGCCGCTTGGCCATGGCTGGATTGGTGAGCGGCCCCAGGATGTTGAACAC
>JADHXT010000194.1 GCA_016782825.1 Candidatus Brocadiia bacterium
CTATGAGGACCTGGCCGCCGTGCTTGCGGGGAATCCGTACTATGCCGCCAATGCCAGGCGCTATGTCGTGGCCTGGAAGCGATACTGGGGTGAGTACATCCCGCGGATGACGGCGACCAAGGCAGTCCCGGATGGCGCCGCCTGGGGAAGCTACCCATCCCTGGCGAGTTCGGTGACCACGAAGGCTGCTCAAACCTACAACGTCCTGGTTCACTCCTTCACGCCGGGCAGCTTCAAGGGGATCATCTTCCTCGCCAGCCCCCAGATGGTCGAGAAGGACCAGGGTGCCAACTACGGTGAACAGCTATCGGCCATGGCCAACTGCTGGAAGGAACGCCTCGGGGGCGAGGATCCGCACTTCTTCTACACGATCCCGAACAAGAAACTGGCGCCGAAGATCACCCGCCCAGAAGGGATCAAGGGAAGGAGCACACCCTACGAGATCGGCCACTGGCTGACGGCGAAGCGCGGCGACGACGAAGGCACCGCCGTCGTCAACAGACAGTTCATGGGCCTCATCGACTTGGTCGTGGAGGAGGCGTATGATTAGCTGCTGACGACCCTACCGTCAACGGGCCGACGCAAGGCCAAGGAACAGGCACATTGGTCAAAGGAGACGACGTGATGAACAGGAAGACGCTCTTGGCTGTGGCATCTCTGCTGGCAATGACGCTCGTGTGCGTCGCCAACGTGTCGGCGGCTGGGAAAATCAACACAGACCCGAAACAGCAGTTGCCGGATCCGGACGCCAAGCCTGCCGCAATGGACAAGCCCGTGAAGGTGTTCATCCTGCTGGGCCAGTCGAACATGTTGGGGTTTGGCCGGGTCGACCCGGAAGACAAGAACGGCACGCTCTCCCATGCCGTGAAGACCAAGAGGAAGTACCCGCACCTCATCGACGACGCCGGCAAGTGGACCGAGCGAAAGGACGTGCGCAACGTACACGTGATGGACACCCGCGGCGCCGGCTTGACAGAGTTCACGAAGTTCCGAGACGTGAAGAACGAATGGCTGACGGCTAAGGGCAAGCACATCGGCCCGGAGTTGCAGTTCGGCTACATCATGGGCCACCTCCTCGATGAGCCTGTCCTCATCCTCAAGGCCTGCATCGGCAACCGTAGCCTCGGGTGGGACCTGCTTCCTCCCGGCAGCGAACGCTTCGAGTTCGAGGGCAAGATCTACGCCGGGTACAAGGACAGCCCATTGTCCTGGCCGAAGGGCGAGAAGCCGAAGCCGATCAACTGGTACGCCGGCCGGCAATACGACGCCGACACCGGCCACGCCAAGGAGGCGTTGAAGAACCTCGAGAAGTACTACCCCGGCTACAAGGGGCAGGGCTATGAAATCGCCGGCTTCGTCTTCTGGCAGGGCCACAAGGACCAAAATGCCGCCCACGCCAGCCGCTACGAGCAGAACCTCGTGCACTTCATCAAGACGCTGCGCAAGGACTTCAACGCGCCCAAGGCCAGGTTCGTGATGGCCACCATCGCGTTCGGCGGCGACAAGCTCAGCGGCCACGGCTTGACCGTGGCCAAGGCCCAGCTCGCGGTGAGCGGCGAGACGGGCAGGTACCCGGAGTTCAAGGGCAACGTGAAGACCATTGACGCCCGGCCCTACTGGCGAGAGAAGGACGTCTCCCCCAGCGGTGCAGGGTATCACTACAACCACAACGCCGAGACCTACATGGAAGTCGGCAATGCGCTCGGCTGGGCCATGGCAGACCTCCTGAACAGGAAGAAGCCATGAAAACGACAACCCGCTTCCTCATCGCATTCGCAGTCGCAGCCGCTCTGGTTATCAGCGGTCTTGCCGCTGTCGCCGCGGACGTCCCGGCGCAGCTTCCCGACCCTGACGGGAAGGCGCCCGACGCCACCAGACCGGTCAAGGTCTACATCCTGGCCGGCCAGTCCAACATGGTGGGGATGGGTGATCTCACCGGTGCCAGGAACGCCTATGCCGGGGTCTACCTCACTCCGGACCCAGCGGCTCCCAAGGGTCCCCTGCAAATCTGGCGGGTGGGCAACTACAAGATCGCACCCCTCGCCGTCTACCTGCCGGACGGCACGCCGACCGACAAAGCGGTCGCGGAGGGCCAGCTCGAGGTGCCCGGAAAGGGCGTCTATCAGTTGCACTGCGGCTCCGGGAAGAGCTCCTACAGCACAATGGAGCTGGCTGGGAAGCAGGTCTACCGCAGGGAGGCGGGCGGCGAGCCGGTCAAGCAGGACGTGACTCTCGAGCCCGGCAAGCGCTATGCGTTCAAGATCTCCGGCTTCAAAGGCGCCCCGCCGCGGTTCTGGATACAGAAGACCGACCTGCTGGGTAACGGTGACCTCGAGGCGGTGGCCAAGCGGGAAGGGAAGTTCCCGTGGCTGGTCGACGACAAGGGCAACTGGACCGTGCGCAGTGACGTCTACTTCCAGGAGGCGCGCATCGCAAAGGAGGGCAGAGGGTGTCCCCTGAGCGCCACCTCGAACGGCCGCAGCATCGGCCCGGAGTTGGGCTTGGGCCATGTAATGGGCGCCTTTCACGACGAGCAGGTTCTGCTGATCAAGACCTCCATGGGCAACCGCTCGCTGGGCTTCGATTTCCGCCCGCCGTCGAGCGGCCGAACGGACCCGAACAACAAGTGGGAGTCCTTGGAGTACAAGCTCATGGTCGAGGGCGTGCGCAAGACCCTGGACCAGATCGGCAAGATCGTGCCCGGCTACAAGGGACAGGGTTACGAGATCGCCGGGTTCGCCTGGTGGCAGGGCCACAAGGACGGCGGCTCGCCGCAGGCGGAGTACGAGAAGCACCTTGCCAACCTGATCAACGATGTGCGCAAGGAGTTTGAGGCGCCCAAGATGCCTGCCGTGGTCGCCACGGTCGGTTTCGGCGGCCACAGGATGGCCGGCAAGTACCTGGAGATTCTGAAGGCGCAGATGGCGGTCGGCGACCCGAAGAAGCACCCCGAGTTTGCCGGCACCGTGGCCTCCGTCGACACCCGCGACTTCTGGCGCGAGGTCGACGAGTCGCCGAGGAGCCAGGACTATCACTACAACCGCAATGCCGAGACCTACATGCTGGTCGGCGACGCTCTCGGCCGCGCGATGGTTGGACTCCTCGGCGGAAGGGCGGAACCGCTCCCGATGGCCCCCAGGCCGAAACTCGTCGTCCACGCGCAGGCCGCCGAGCCGTCGGAGCAGGACAAGGCCGCCGCACAGAAGGCGCTCGCCCCGATCATCCTCGACGGCATCGCGGCGTCCTATGTCGCCAATCCGCGCTACAACAAGTCCCTGTTGAGCGAGGCAAGCGGAGAGCGGCCGCAGCGCGCCAACCAGTTCCTGCGCGGCGCCATGTACGGACTGGTCAACTGCTATCGCGCGGCTGGGATCGACGACCACGACTGGCACGCCTTCGGCCCGGACCTTCGGGACCTGAAGTGGGACTACTGCAGCTTCGACCCGAAGGAGGCCAAGCCGAAGGACAAGGGGAGCCGGTTCCGCAAGGTGACCTATCCCGAAGGGATGGCGAACTGGTTTGCGCCCGATTTCGATGCCCCCAAGGCGGGCTGGAAGAAGGGGCTGCCGCCCTTCGGGCAACTCGGCGGCAAGCTGGAGCCTCTCGGCAAGTGCGAGAGGGGGAACATCTGCGGGTGCGGCGAGAAACCGAAGACCCTGTGGGCGAAGGAAGTTCTCCTGGTCCGCGGCACGTTCGAGATCCCTCCGCTAAAGGCAGGGCATCGCTATCGCCTTGTGGTCGGCGGCAGCGCCCACGTCAATGCCGGCGAAGGTTATGCGATCTACGTCAACGGCAAGCTGCTGTCCCAATCGAACGCCGGGGTCGCCAACCGGCAGGGTGGACAGCCACGCGGCGGCCACATCTACGCCGACTTCCGGGACGAGTTCAAGGGCGGCAAGGTGACCCTCGCGGCCACCAGCTTCCTGCGTTACAACCACCCGCGCACCAGACCCTATCCGCCCCGCGGACACTTCACGCTGTGGATGGAGGAGCAGAAGATCCCGCCGGTGGGCGGGGACGAGTGATCGGCCACCAGCCAGGTGTCCCGGCTCCAGATGGCGTGTACGCCGTGGCAAGTCGGTATCAGCCGGGGCGCCGATCGCGCCCCCTAACGGGGTGTGGCATACCAGCCAAGCACGAAGCCCTGGGTAGGGGCAACGAGAGAACCACGAGCTCCAAAGGGGCGCGGCCTACGGGTGTTGCCCGGGCAGGGTTGTTTGCAGCTCGCCCAAGGCTCATCCCGATTGGGCATCGCAACCGCAAGGTGAGTGCCCGGGGATCACCGTGTGCCGCAAGACGCGACATCGATCTCCCTACTGCCACTGGCTGTAACCGCGGGCGCCTGCAGTTCGCCTGCTCACAAACGCCTGACTGGGAAAGGAACAGGAATGCCGTTTCGACTGAACAAGTACGAAGGCAACCCCATTCTGTCTCCCAATCTGGTCTGCCCCTGGGAGAGCCTCTCGGTCACCAATCCCGGTGCTTGGTATGACGAGGATGCCGGGGTGGTCACGATGCTCTACCGGTGCGCGGACCACGATGCCGGCTACATGCGCCAGATCGGCCTGGCGGTCAGCCCCGACGGCTATCACTTCGAGCGCGTGTCGGACCGGCCGGTCCTGTCGCCGTGTCCGGATTCGTGGGATGCCGGCCCGATCGCAGATCCGCGCATCATCAAGATGGGCGATTGGTACTATGTGACCTACGTGGGCTACCCTGAATGGCAGGGACAGGTCTACATCCCGCGCGAGAAGCGCGACGAGATCTGGGTCTGGCCCGAGTACCCGCCCGAGTTCCCCGACCCCCTGAAGTGGCGCGGGGTCCGAACCGGCCTGGCGTTGACACGGGACTTCCGCACGTTCAAACGAGTGGGGCCGATCACGCACCCGTCCGCCGATGATCGGGACCTGGTCATCTTCCCCGAGAAGATCAACGGGAAGTTCTGGCGCCTGAACCGGCCATCCTGGCGAGGGCCGGAGTATGGCCTGGATGCGCCCGCCATCTGCGTGGGATCCGCTGATGATCTTCTCTGGTGGCCGGAGGAGGAGTCCAGCGTCTTGGCCCAGGCCAAGTACGACTGGGAAGGCCGGAAGGTCGGCGCGAACACGCCCCCCATCAAGACGGCCGAGGGCTGGTTGGTGCTGTACCATGGGGTCAGCCCCAAGGACAAGTACTATCGCGTCGGGGCCATGCTGCTGGGCCTGGACGATCCGCGGACGATCCTGCACCGGACTCCCGACTGGGGCATGGAACCAACCGAGGACTTCGAGCGATTTGGCCTCTACAACGGCGTGGTCTTTCCCCGCGGAGCTGTGGTCATCAACGGCACGCTGTTCGTCTACTACGGGGGTGGGGACAAGCACGTCGGGCTCGCCACCTGCGCGCTGGAGGAACTGGTCGATCACTTGCTGACCTGTCCAGCGTGATCCGGAGCCCGAAGCCTGGGCATGCTCTGCCTGGCGATGCCCGTCCTACACGCGGCCCTCACGCGTCTTCCTGCTGCTCGCGGGGCGGATGAACGGGTGGTGAACCAGACCGAGGTTGCAGGGGATCGGATCGTGCAGACGGGCATGGAAGCAGGGTTGTTCACTCCACAGTTGTGTACCAGATTGGCAGTCCATCATGAGCCAACGCCCCAACACTGTCCTCATCTTCGCTGACGAGATGCGCCTCCAGGACGCCGGCTACGCGGGCAACCACGACGTGCATAGCCCGGTGCTTGATGCACTGGCCAGGGAGAGCACGAATGTGACCCATGCCGTCTCAGGCTGCCCGGTCTGCTGTCCCTATCGCGCCAGCCTGATGACGGGGCAGTACCCAATCACCCACGGGGTGTGCATCAACGACGTGGAGCTTGACCCGCAGTGCGACTCGATTGCGCGCGCCTTCGGTCGCGGGGGGTACCAGACCGCCTATATCGGCAAGTGGCATCTCTACGGCAGCCCCGACGGCCACTACGGCCGCAGACACGACTATGTGCCCCGGGAGTATCAACTCGGCTTCGACTACTGGAAGGGGTATGAGTGCACCCACGAGTACAACGACTCGTACTACTTCTTCAATGACGACGACACCCGACGGCCCTGGGGTGAGCACGGCGCCTTCGCCCAGAGCCGGGATGCCGCCGACTACATCGAGGCTCACGCGGGGAAGGAGAGCCCCTTCCTGCTGATGCTCTCCTGGGGACCGCCCCACTTCCCTCTGCACACCGCTCCCCAGGAGTACCGGGATCGCTACGCGGGCGTGGACATCGCACTGCGACCCAATGTCCCGCAGGAGCACCGGGAAGCGGCCAGAGAGGAGCTGCGCGGCAACTACGCCCATATCTCCGCTCTCGATGACTGCCTTGCCATCGTGCTCGACGCCATCGAGGCGTCAGGCCAAGCCGACAATACCATCGTCATCCTCACCTCCGACCACGGCGACATGTTCGGACGCCACGGCATGAACCGCAAGTGCGTGCCCTGGGACGAGTCGATTCGGGCTCCCTTCCTCATTCGCTGGCCGAACGGGCTGGAGGGCGGAGGACATGAGCTCGCGTTGCCCCTCGACGCCCCGGATATCATGCCGACTCTGCTGAAGCTCTGTGGTCTCCCCGTCCCGGCAACGGTCGAGGGCAAGGATTGGTCTGATCTGCTGCTGGGGCGCCGGGAGTTGCAGGGGGATGAGGCTGCTCTTCTCTCTTTCCCGGCCGCCTTCACCAACGTCCGGCGGTACGGCTTCAAGGCCTACCGCGGGCTGCGCACACAACGCTACACCTACGTGCGCGACTTCGACGGCCCCTGGCTTCTCTTTGACAAC
>JADHXT010000195.1 GCA_016782825.1 Candidatus Brocadiia bacterium
GGCGTTCTTTCCCTTCCCCACGTCCATCACCACCACGGCGTTGTTGCCGCCGAAGCCGCCGAAGGCGATGGCGGGCATCTCCTCGATGTGCTCGATGGCGTCCACGAGCTTCTGGGCGGGCCTCTCGTTGCCGTCGTCGTCCTTCTCGGTGGCGTAGAGGACGGGCGTGGTCTGGCCGATGGCGAGGCCGGGGTTGGGGGCGGCGCAGCCTTTGAGCAGGGTGAGGGCCTTGAGGCGCAGGGTGATGCCGGTCTTGTCCTTGCCGACGATCTCGCCGACGAGGAAGCCCTTGAAGCCTTTGAGCGCCGCCTGCACTTGCTCGGGGGTGGGCGCGGCCTTCTTCTCGTCGGCGGCTTGGGCGTGGGGACACTGAAGCAGAATGGCGAGGGCCAGCACGCCGGCCGTGAGGGCTGTTCGTCGCATCGGGCTTGATCCTCCATCGGGCGGTTCAGCGAATGCCTTCCCCGCATCTGTGATACCACGCGAAGGCTGGGGAATCAAGCCGCCGAGCGGCGCTCACTTGCCTTCGGGACCCACCGCGCCGCGCGGGCCGGCGGTACTCACGTCGATGGGCTTGAAGCCGAGGGCGAAGGCGGGGGATTCGGGCCTGAGCCGGAAGTCGCGCTTCGCGGCATCGACGAACAGCGGGTCGGCGTAGGCCGAGTGGCGGTCCTTGCCCGTCTTCTGCCACGAGGCCCAGGCGAGGTTGTTGAACTTCACCTGCTCGAGCTTGAGCGTGGGGTTATAGTAGAGATTCCAGTCGGCGTCGAAGGTGTGGGTGGCCTTCGACCCCTTGTCGCCGCTCGACGGGCGGAAGTAGAAGGAGTGGGCCTTGTCGCGCCAGTTGCCGTCCAGGAGCTTGCCGCCGGTCCAGTAGACGATGTTGTGCTCGAAGAAGCAGCTCTTGTGGGGCTCGGCGCGGCTGCGGCTGAGCTGCTGGAGTCGGCCGAAGGCGAAGATGTTGTTGCGGACCGTCACTTCCTTGGCGTAGTGGATGTTGTAGCCGGCGAACTTGGTGTTGTAGACCACGTTGTTCTCGATGAGCAGATGGCTGGAGCCTTCGTCGTTGTAGATGCCCCATCCGCCGTAGTGGTTGGCGTCCACGTCGTGGATGAGGTTGTTGCGGATGACGGTGCCGGGCGACACGCCGAGGGTGTAGATAGCCCCCATGTCGCTCAGCAGGCCCTGGCCGATGTGGTGGATGTGGTTGTGCTCGATACGGTTGTCGCGGCTGATGCTGCGCTGATAGCCCCAATGCCATCCGATGGAGATGCCGGTGTAGTAGCCGTGGTGGATGTCGTTGTGCGCCACGGTGTTGCCTTCGGTGTGCATGAGCAGGATCCCGACGGCGGAGGGGTATTCGTCGCCGTAGTGGTCGATGTGGTTGTCGGCGATGATGTTGTGGCCCGTGCGGAGCAGGGGATGGCTGCTCTCGCCGCCGCCGTTCACGCGGAAGCCGCCGGCGCCGGCGTGGGCGATGTGGTTGTGCACGAAGCGGTTGGCGGTGCAGCCCTCGAGCAGCTCGAAGGCGGAGGTGCCCAGGTGGCTCACGCGGCAGTGCTCGAAGGCGCAGTGGCGCGCGCCCTTGAGGATGATGGCCGCGGGCACGCTGGCCGAGCCCTGGTTGTCGTTGGAGTTGCCGGGCGGCAGATGCCAGTTGGTGTAGGCGAAGGACAGGTTGCGGAAGGTGATGTGCTCCACGGGCTTCTGGTGGACGGGGTCGCCCTCGATGCGGATGTGTGCCTCGGCGACGGGTGCCACCACCTCGGCCTTGGCCATGTCCTCGCCGGGCAGGGGGATGTAGTAGAGGCGGCCGGTCTTGCGGTTCAGGTACCACTCGCCGGGCTGGTCGAGCGCCTCGAACACGTTTTCCACGATGTAGCGGGCGCCGACGGTGGTGAAGTCGTCGGTGAACACCTTGCCGGCCTTGTGCTTGAAGGTCACGATGTTCTTCTGTGTGTCGATGCTCTTGATGGGCAGGTGGCTGTCGGTCCAGAAGTGGTAGACGATGACCTCCACGTCGTCCAGATTTGTCCACGCGGGGTCGATGTCGCCGGGCTTGAACTCGAAGCTCTGGCAGTCGGTGTGGTAGTTGACGGTCTTGCAGGTGCCTTCGGGGAAGCCGGCCACGCGCAGGAAGCCTTCCTTGGGCGTGCGGGCGCGGCGGCGTTTCTCGCCGTTGACGAAGAGCTGGCGGAAGCGCCACTGTCCCGCCTTCACCTCGGGCACGTCGGCCACCCAGGCGCCCTTGCGCTCGGCGTCGGGCTTCCAGCCGGTGATGCGGCGCCCGCCGTGGAGCACGGGGCGCTCGCCGGCGTAGGCGGCGTAGACGATGGGGGCGGCGGCGGTGCCGGAGTCCTCGGGGCCGAAGACCACGGGCTCGGTGATAGGGTAGTCGCCGCCACGGCGGCGCACCGTCACCGGCCGCTTGAGCGGGCCGCCGGCCTTGAGCTTGCGGACCGCGTCGCGGGCGCGGGCGAGGGTGGCGAAGGGGCGGTCGGGCGTCTTGCCTGCCGCGCGGTCGCTGCCGTTGGGTGCGACGAAGAACTCGTGGGGCTTCACGGTGGCGGCCCTGGCGGCGCCCGCGAGCAGCGCCAGGCCGAAGACGACGGTGGCAGTGGTGAGATTCAGCATGGTGGGTCTGTCGGCTCCTGTGTCTGTGGGGCACCGCCGCGCCCTACTTGGCGGGTGGGATGCCGCGCTTCTTCACGGTCAGGCTCATGCCGGCGCTGGTGGTGGTGAGGAAGATCGTCTCCAGGTCGGGACGGGTGGTGATGGCTTTAAGGTAGTCCCGCATGCTGTCGCTGAGGGAGGTGGTGTTGTGGGCGAGGATGAGGCCGCCGGGGCGCACCTTGGGGAGTAGCTTGTTGAGGTAGTCGAGGTAGCCGGCCTTGTCGGCATCGAGGAACACGATGTCGATGGGGCCTTCGAGCTTGGCCACGGTCTTGTGGGCGTCGCCCATGACGAGCGTCACCAGGTGCTCGACGCCGGCGCGCTTGAAGTTCTGGCGGGCGAGGGCGGCGCGGCCTTCGTCGATGTCGTGTGTCGTGAGCTTGCCGCCAGTGGTGAGCAGACCCAGGCAGATCCAGATGCCCGAGTAGCCGTTCGACGTGCCGATTTCCACCACGTGCTTGGCGTCGGTGGCCTCGACGATGGCGCGGAGGAAGCGGCCGTCGTCGGGCGGCACGTTCATCATCCCGCGGCGCTGGCTCCGGTACAGGTCGTCGAGCACGGCCAGGATCTTCTTCTCGGTGGCGCACTGGGCCGTGGGCGGGTGAACTGTTGGCGCGCGGCGCCGGCCGCCGGCGACCGCCGTGCCCAGGGCTGCCGCCAGGACGCAAGCCGACAGGATGCCGCACCGTGCGATTCGACCGCGCATCGTGTTCTCCTTCCGGGGTGGGGATTCGGCGGGCGCTTGTGGTGTGACCAGCGTAGCGCAGAAGGCTCGCGCGGTTCAAGCCGCGCAGCATGCGGCATCGCTTCTTGACAACCGGCCCCGTGGCCGGCACGATGTCTCCTGTCATCCCATCCTGAGAGGAGAACCGCATGCCCGACCGCCGACCGCCTGGCCGCCGGCGGCTGCCGCTCCCCTTCACCTCCTCGGGGTCGCACGGATGTCGTAGGCATACAGCGTGTCGGCGTGGCGGATGTAGAGGCGGCCACCGCAGATGACGGGATGGGAGAGAAAGGGGCTGCGGTTGCGCCGCGGCACCTGGAACTGGCTGACCACGTTGCTGCGTTCCGCGCTGGCGCGGATGAGCGTGGCGCGTCCCTGGCGGTCCACGGCATAGATCATCCCCTGGGCGCCGGTGAGCGAGAGCGGGCCGAATCGCGGGTCGCTCCACGCCGTCTTGCCCGTGGCAAAGTCCACACACACCAGCCCCTTGCGGAACAGGCGGCAGCCGCTGCCATACACGTGGCCGCCCACGAGCAGCACGCCGCCGTGGCAGTTGTCGAGGTCTTTGTTCAGCCACAGCTCGGCGACGCTCGTGCCGTCGGCGCTGAGCTTCAGCAGGCGGCCGCCGGTGCCGTGCCCGCTCGAGGCGTAGAGCAGGCCCCGGTGGTAGAGCGGGTGGGTGACGTTCTGATCGTGTTTCGTCGTGTGGGGGTGGCTCCAGAGAAGCTTGCCTGTCTTCGGGTCGAGGGCGACGATGGACTTCTGGAGGATGGTGACGAGCAGCCGCCGGCCGTTGTGGTCGATGAGGATGGGCGAGCAGTAGGCGGCGCCGTCGGCGATCTCGGTGTTGACCCACACCGGCTTGCCGGTGGCTTTGTCGAGCGCCACCACGCGGCCCTTCGTGCCGCCGGGCGCGGCGTAGAGCACGGGGCCATCCACCAGGATGTTCTCGGCGAAGGCCCACATGCTGGTCTTCGCGTTGTAGGCGCCCTTGAGGTCGAGCGCCCACCGCTCTTTGCCCGTGGCGGCATCGAGCGCGGCCAGGCGTGCGTGGGGATTCATGTGGTAGAGCACGCCATCGTCCCACGTGGGCGTGGTGCGGGCGCCGGGATAGGGGCCGCGCCAGGCCTTGCCGTTGGGCGTCTTCCACAGCAGCTTGCCGTCGAGATCGAGCGCCAGCACAAACTCCTCGGAGCCGAAGTCGCCGCCGATGTAGATCCGCCCGTCGGCGACGGAGATGCCGGCGAAGCCCCGGCCGCATTCGGCGAAGGCCCACGCGAGCTTCGGCCCGCCCTCCGGCCACTGCTCGAGGAGGCCGGTCTCGGTGCTCTGGTTGTCGCGGCGCGGGCCGTGGAGCTGCGGCCACGGCGCGGTGCCGGCGAAGGCAGCCGTGGCGAAGGCGAGCAGGGCGAGGGCGCTTGGGCCGAGGGAGGTCGTCTTCATTGGCGTCGTGTCTCCGGGGGCAGCAGTGTGGCGGCCTGCCACAGGGGTAGCGCGCACCGAGTGCTGTGTCAAGGCGCGGTGTGGGGTCGCTGGCCTCACTTGGCCAGAGCGCGTTCGATGTGGTTGGCGGCGCGGGCGTCGAGGTCGCGGGCCTGGTGGACGATGGGGACGATCTGCCGGCGGACGTCGGGGTCGGCGAGCTTGCGGGTCTTGGCCTCGTCGCGGCCGAGTCCGCCCACGCAGCCCCACACCTTCCACATCAGGTCGTGTTCGGCGGCGAAGCACGACGCGGCGGCGTAGAGCTCGGGGGCCTTGAGGCCGCCGTCCATGGCCGCGTGGGACAGGAAGATGGAGGCGTACCAGCGTCCCTCGGCCACGGCGCTCACTGCGTCGTCGTGGGCCATGAAGCGTTCGTCCAGGACGGCGAGGTCGTCGGTGGCGAAGTCGTCGTCGCGGAGCAGATGGTCGGCCCACGCGTCGTAGGCGGCGAGGCCGTTGTGGCGGTCGCCGCAGCGGGCGGGCGTGCGGATCACGTCGAGCGCCCACGCGAGCGCCTCGCGGTAGGCCTGCTTGAGGTCGGGCGGCTCGCCCTTGTCGCCAATGAGCACAAGGCTCGACAGGTCGTCGAGCCAGTCGCGCTTGCGGAACATGCCGTTCGGCTCGAACTCCACCCCGGCGTTGCACTCGGCGAAGCCCTGGAAGAAGCTCCAGCCGATGAGCACGTCGCCGCCTTCGTCGTAACCCGCGATGATGCACTCCTCCGGCGGGCCGACCACGCCATGGGCGATGACGGGGCGGCCCTGGCCGATGCTCTCGACGATCTTCCCGCGGAGCAACTCCTCGTTGTCGCGGCCCTGCTTGCGGAGTTCGGCGCGGCACACGATCTCGCACTCGTAGCCGACCGAGGCGAAGCCGCGGCGGAACACCTCGCTCGGGTCGTCGCTCACGAGCCAGCTCGCGCAGTTGTCGGGATGCCAGCCGGGCTTCCAGCTCAGGCGGAAGGCGGCCCCCGTGGTGCCCATCAGGTAGGCGTAGGCGCAGCCTTGCTGCCACTGGGCGCTGCTCTGGCCGATCTTGCGGCACCCGATGCCGTCGCCCAGATACTCCAGGCACGCGCGCAGGCACGAGGGCAGCGGCACGTCCTCGGGACATCGCATCTTGCTGTCGTCGTGCTTCATCTGGTCGAAGTAGAAGCCCACGCGCGGCACGCCGTCGAGCACCACGCGGGCGGGTTGGCCTGTCATCGGGCGCTCCTTAGGAGTCGGGGAGACACCGTACTCAACTTCCCCTGCGCCCTCGCGGGGCGTGGTGTGCTGTGTGTAGAGGGCAGCGTATCACTGCGGCGTGGGGGAGTCAAGAGCTTGCGGGGCAAGACGAGGCTGGTTGGGCATCGGCTAGGTCGGCGGGCGGGGCGGACATGGAGGGAGCTGTCGCCGGCGGGTGGACGGGACGGCTCCTGTTAACCCGGTGGCCCGGAGCGTCCGGGCCGAAAGAAGTGGCTCCCCGACGAGGACTCGAACTCGAACCCGAACCGATCATATATTGTCCACGAAGAAATAGACTTCGGTATGCGCTCGGTTCGTCAAGATGAAGTACCGATACCCGATGGGGCCATCACGACTCTCATATATCTCTGGCTCCGCAAGCCTTCCAGGGTCGGGCCATCCCTCTCTACTGAACGCAGGGTAGGTATTCCGCATGAAGATAGGGGCTCTTATCGGGTCAGTATCAATTCGGTCATACTCCCGCGCCTCCAAGACCTTCCGCATGTCCTGTGGCGCCAAAGCAAAGTGGAGCACTGCTCTCTCTTCACGGGTCCCCCGCCCGTAGTCGAACCGAAGAAGTCGCACCGAGGCCGGCACGGGACTCACTACAAGACGCTTCAGCAGTGAGTGGCCGCTCGGGTAGTGGGCGGAATAGAAGCGCCACAGGACGAACAGGCAGTACAACAGGAAACA
>JADHXT010000196.1 GCA_016782825.1 Candidatus Brocadiia bacterium
AAGGACCTCTCCGCGGGACGTGCCGTGCCCCGCGGTGCATTGCCTGCGGGGCGGAACGCTAGTCGACGCAGCTAACGCGTGGAGTGGGGTTCTGACCTGTCGGTGTGTGGATCTCCAGTTCGCCGTCGCGCTCGACGAGCTGCAGGGCATCCCCATGGTCATCGCGGAGCCGGCGCAGCCGCTGGTGGCCGCAGACGAGCAGACCCAGCCTGCGGTTGAAGACGATGCCGCTGATGTCGCCAAACGCCCGCTGGGAGGCGCCGAGGGCGGCCAGAGACGGCTCGTCGATGGCACGGGGGTTCCAGGGAGCTTCCTGGAGGTCGGTGAGTTCCATAGAGCGACCCTTTTTCATGGGCCGCGGGCTGCATCAGGGTGGTGGCTGCGGCAAGGCAGCGTGCGGCAAGTGTGTAACTCGACTCTACTGCTGTCCTCAATATACTAAGTCGTGTATGCGGTGTCAAGAGGAATACATCAGATAGGGTGGCGCCGATGGATCCTGCGGGCGCGATCTCCGCACACACGAGGTGCACGACGGTCACCAGCCCGACGACACACGTCGTAGGAGAACTTGACGCCTGCCGCGTGGCGGGGTATCCATAGGCCCGGCGCCGCACACTTCGCCCGCCCCGCCGCGCTTTCTAAGTGACGTTCACAGCGAGAACGGTGTGCAATCGCCGTGCGGGAGAGTTGGAATGTCGAAGGCACGTGCTTGCTTGCGCTCTGTGGGCCCCCTCTTGTCAATGGCCCGGTCGGTTCGGCCCGGGGGAAGCTGACTTCCCAACGAGGACTTGAGCCAGGACTCAGCATCAAAGGACCGGGGTCGGGCAAGAAGGGAAGTGGCTCCCGAACGACGACGCGAACCGACAGCTTCACGGCTTCATCTCGGCAAACATCTCGAGCAGCGCGGCCGTGATCTTCGTCGAGGCATCGCACTGGACCCTGCTGGTGCCGAGCCAGGTTTCGTAGCCGCCAAGTCGGTGCTGCTCCGGCGTGGGCAGGTAGCCGTAGCTGCCGTTGGCCAGGGAGATGGTGAACGTCGGCTTGAAGGGGCTCTTGGCCTTCAGCTCAAGTCCTGTCTCAACGAAGGTCTCGAAGGGGATGGTCGCGATGCCGAAGTCGCCGACACGTACGGCCTGGAGAATGACGCTGACAGTCGCGGGCGCCTCGTGCTGACGGATGATGCGGTGGGCGTAGGTCCGCTGGTGGGGCTGCTTGTCGGGCCGGTCGGGGTGGGCGAGCATGTCACGGGCGGCAGCCAGTTGCTCAGGGGTGGGCTTGCGGACAGCGAGTCCGATCTCGCGTTGGCGCATATCCAGCGTGATCCCGTCGCGATGGGAGAGGTTCTTGTGCTTGGCGAAGACAGCCTGGGCGACGCGGTCGGCGACGATGCGGATCTTCTCGTAGCGCGGTCGCCGCTCGGGTGGGGCAGCGTAGTTGATGTTGTTGATGTTGCCGCTCGTGCCGTTCGACAGGATGCCGACGAAGGGCGGGGCCAGCCTGCCAGCGCCCAGGAGCTGCTGGATGCGGTCGGCGAAGGCCCCGAAGTAATCGGCGGATATGTCGCCCTGACCGACTCCGCCGACGTAGTGCAGAGAGTAGTTCGCCAGCAGCGCGATGGGCCGTCCGTCGGCGGCCTGGACCGAGAGGAAGCAGACCTCGGGGTCCACGGGGCCCGAAGGCTTGAGCAGGCCAGGGCGCTGGTGGCCAGGGTTCATCTTCACCTTGTCGGTGCCGCCGAAGGGGTCGGGCAGGTGAGTCCCTGGCTTCATGACCCAGCGACGGTTGAAGACCTGGTCAGGCACGCTGGCCGAGCCCCAGCCGACCCGCGCGGCCTCGAGGTTGTTGATGGCCCGACGCACGCAGTCGGAGATCCGCCGCGCGACGAAGCGTGAGTACTCCGACAGTTCCGTCTCCTGCTCTCCGTCCCGCGTGACCCGACAGGGGGTCGCCGAATGAGTATGGGTGGCGGCCATCAGCATGCGGTCAAGTGGAAGTCCCGTGTGCTCGTGGACCTGGCGCTTCGCCTCGTCGAAGACCTCGCGCGGAATGCCCACGTTGTCGGCCGCGACGATCGCGAGGCGCGTCGTCCCGTCGTCGAGGACGAGGCAACGGGCGCAAAGCTCGTCGTGGACGTGCGTGGCCGGCCGGGGCCGCCAGCCACCAACGATCGGCTCGCCCAGCCACGGCGTGATGTTGCTCGCAGCTGCCCCGGCACGGAACGCCGGCTTAGCGGTTGTTGGTTTGTCGTCCTCAGCAGCACTGGTCAAGACGGGAATGGACGCCCAGGCCCACAAGACGGCCAGAGGGATCCAAGAGATACTCGTGGCTTTCCTCATCATGCTCTCCTGCGAGTACCCTCCCTGTGATGTAGGCAGACACTGACTGGTGCCTCCCAGTCCAATAGACGTGCAGCGCACCAATACTCCCATCGCCAACTATTCTACCAAGGCGCGCCCTGCGGCCCTGCTGCGGCCTCGAAGGCCCTCGTGTGGCTCGAACGGGCGAGGTGAGTGAGGCCAAGAAACAACACGAAGCGATCAAGGCGGTTAGGCACTGCATTTGTCTTCTCTGCAGACCGACGAGCGAGATGGTTCATGTGCTGACCCTACACCGACACACCACGGGTGATGATAGCAGGAAGCCAGCCACGAAGGAAGCGACACGGCGTGCTGACGGGCGGTGGGACCCGTGGAGCGGGGCCGCGGTCGTTCGTCGCAGCTCAACTTGACACCCGTCGTATGGTGGAGTACCTATGGCACAGGCGCCGCGATCTTCGCCCGCCACCCGCCGCGCTTTTCAACCGACGTTCACACCGATCGTGTGCAGAAGGCGCTGACGTTGGACAGCGCAGACATGCTCTGCCTGGCCACGTGCGCTCAGTTTCTTCCTTTGTGGTTCCCATGACAGTCCGTGCAGGTGGCATCGTCCGGCGGACGGCCCCGCTCCCGGCCGTCTTTCCGTTTCTTCTCTTGTTTGTGGCGCTTGTGGCACTCCAGGCACGCCGCATCCACCTCGGCGCGGGTGAACATCACGTCCGGGGTCGTCATGTTGTCCTCGTCCGAGCGGTGCGCGAGGGACGGGCCGTGGCACTTGGCGCACGGGACTTCTTCCTTGAGATGTCTCTTGGAAATGGGCTCGCCATCGAAGTTGGCGTGGCACACGTAGCAGGCGGAGTTGGGCGCGGGGATGTTCTCGTGCTTCTCGCGGTTCAGCGGGCGGATGCGAAGTCGGCGCGCCTGGAAGGGCCTGCCGTCGGCCACGAGGGCCAGGTAGCCCATGGCGGGATAGGCGTTGTTGCCGCCCTCGGCCACAGGTTTGCCGTCGAAGTCCACGGTGAACTTGCCCTTTGACACAAGAAGGCGCACGGAGCGCCACGCGTCGGACGCCGCGCGCTTGCCCTTGGCCACCACGCGCCCGTCGGCCATGCGGATGCTGCCATCGGCCAGGCCCAGGACGTAACCCGCCTGGTCGGGCATGGGTGCAAGGGACACGCGGAAGCGCAAGCTACCTGCGCCGCGGAATTCGCCCGC
Organism: Candidatus Brocadiia bacterium; assembly: GCA_016782825.1. Lineage (GTDB taxonomy): Bacteria > Planctomycetota > PUPC01 > DSUN01 > DSUN01 > BS750m-G60. The sequence continues at coordinate 3,531 of JADHXT010000196.1, forward strand.
GAGCTCGAAGTCCGTCCAATGCCAGTAGCTCACCATCTCGCCGTTGGTGCCGACGAGGGTGCCATCCTTCAGCGCCCAGTTGGCATCCTTGCTCTTGTGCCACTTCGCCAGGTCGGAGCCGTCGTAGAGGGTGAGCCATCCGTCCTTGCCTGGGGTGAACGGCTTGCCTTGCTTTGGGGGCGCCGCGGCGAACAGCATGCCGCCGACGGCGAGGACGGCCGCGATGGCCGCCCTGCGTTCCCAACCCCTTCCTTCGCGCCTCATCTGCCCTCCTACAGAGAGAGGGCGACGGCCGATGGGACCGTCGCCCATGGTGTGCTCCCTAAGCGGCCACCTCAGCGAAGACGCGGGACGGAGGCGTCCCGCCTGCATCCTCACACCCATTCCCAATCGCGCAGCCACTCGTAGCCGGCGGGGAGCCTTTCGAACATGCCTGCGGTCAGCTCCGCCAGTTCGGTGCTGTCAAGGATGGCCGGCCGAGCCGCCAGGTCCTCCTTGCGCCGCTCCTCGATGGCCTTCAGGCAGTTGTCCACGTGGTGTGGGAAGATGAGCCCAGGTATGGGCGCGGTGATGGCGTCGTTGCACAGGATGTAGCGGAGGGCCATGCGGGCCGCCTTGTCGTCCTCCTCGCGGTGCGGGTCGTCCGGCGCGCTCGAGCCCTTGAAGATGGAGTTCGAGGCGAAGGGCTTGATGCCGAAGACCCCGATGTCGTGCTTGCGGACGATGTCGAAGACGCTGTCCTTCGGCTTTTCCTTGCTCTTCGCCGTGTACGGGAAGAGCATTACGGAGAGGATGGGGAACTCGCGGACCATGAAGCTGTGCCAGCGTCGGTCGTGGCTGGAGATGCCGAAGAAGCGCACCTTGCCGCTCTTGACGGCCGCTTCGCCGGCGGCCGCGACCTCGCACGCCGTGTTGTAGGTGTGCAGGCCGCCGGGTTCGTGGCAGGTGATGCGCCAGATGTCCACCACGTCCAGCTCCGCCTTCTTCATCAGGTCGTCGAGCACCTCGAGGAGGGCCTTCTTCGTGCGATACTTCGGGTTGCGCACCTCGCGGCTGCATGAGGAGAAGCCGAAGGTCATGTCCTTGCGCCGGCCGAGAGCCTTGAGGGCCTTCGCGTACGCGAAGATCTCGCCCTCGCAGCAGGCGTCCACGTAGTTGATGCCGCTGTCCAGACACTTGGCGACGATCTCGGTGCGGTTCTTCTGGAAGTCGTCGCCGCGGAAGGGGCAGCGCTTCCAGTGACCGCCGAGGCTGATGGCGGAGACCCAGAGCTCCGTCCTGCCGCAACGGCGGTAGTCCATGCGCTCGTCGTAGCTCAGGACCCTGTCTTTGGGTGGCGGCGTCTTCTCGTTCACCGCAAGCGCGGAGCCAGCGGCGAGCCCGGCTCCCGCGGCCACGGCGCCTTCGCCGATGAAGCGGCGCCTCGTGATGTCCTTGTCCGCCATGGGTCTGCCTCCTTGCTGAATGGAGGGGTACGTCCGCTCACGCGCAGCGGGCGCACTCCTTGAGAAACGCCAGACCGTCCGTGGCCAGCTTGTTGGGGTCGTCGTAGATGGGCCGCCAGATGCACGCGGCGGCACACAGGTCCACGATCCCGGTCGCAAAGCTCTCGATGGTCACCCAGCGGTCGTAGCCAATGCCCCGCAATGCGGCGAATACCTCACCCCAGCGCACCTGGCCCGTGCCAGGCACCCCGCGATCGCTCTCGGACGCGTGGAAGTGCCCGACGAAGGGCCCGCACCCTCGGATGGCCGCCGCGGTGTCCTTCTCCTCGATGTTACCGTGGAAGGTATCCACCTGCACCTTCAGGCACGGGTGGTTCACTTCCTGGCACAGCCTCGTGGCATCGCCCACCGTGTTGAACACATAGGTCTCGAAGCGGTTGAGCGGCTCGATGGCGAGGTCGATCTTCGCGTTCCCGGCGTGCTCAGCGCAAGCGCGGAGGCCGTCGCGGCACCACTGCCACTCGTCGGTGGTGCGCGCCTTGCCCGTTAGTTGGCCAACGGGCGTGTAGATGGGCCCGGCCACGAGGTCGCCGCCCATTTCGGCTGTGATGTCCACCATCTTCTTGATCCGCTCGATGCCGGCCTTGCGCTCCGCGGGCAACGTGCTGCACAGACTCGTGCCGGGCATCATCACGCAGCAAGCGGTCATGCCCATCTTGCAGGATTCGAGGGCCTGGCGCGTGGCCTTGGCATCGAGGACACTCAGGTCGTTGAAGGGGACCTCCACGCCATCGAAGCCCATGTCCGCCGCTTTCTTCACCAGGTCCACGCGGTCCCTCGAGAAGGTGGGCGTGTAGAGGAGCAGGTTGAGGCCGTACTTCACGTTCATGGGCTTGGCGGCGCTTTTCTGCGGCATGAGCCTGGAGCAACCGGCCAGGCCCCCTACCCCCGCCGCCAGCGCCCCCTTGCCGAGGAAACCACGTCGCGAGAGGTCGGGATCTGCCATGGGCGTTTCTCCTTCCATGGACGGTCGCTAGGGCGTTATTCCGCGGGACTGTGCAGCACGCGCCAGCTATCGTTCCGGTGTTGGCCACCCGTTCCCGTGAGTATACGCTCGCGGTCAGGGGAGCGCAAGTCCACGGCAGCCTGGCGCAATGCTGCCCGGGCCGCCCGCCGCACCATAGGCATTCCGCATAGCGCCGCCGGGCGTCGAATCAAGGGCGAACGCCTGGGCGACGCTGCCGCGTATGCGAGGGCGCCATGCCCAAGCTCCGCTGCGCTGGCGCATTGGGGATGTGATAGTCTCCCGGTCCTTTCCAGGTGATGCGTGCAGGCTTGACACCTGCCGCGTGGCGGGGTATCCATAGACCCTGGGCCGCGATCTTCGCCCGCCCTCCGCTGCGCTTCCTAAGTGAGGTCCACACGCGTCCTGTTCCGCCGTAAGGTGAGCACACGACCCGGCAGTCCGGCTGTTCGAGGAGGGGGCCTCATCGCCACCGCCCTGTCATCCCGCGAGCGACTGCTGTGTGCCCTGGAGGGGGGCACGCCGGACTACGTGCCGATGTCCTTCATGATCTTCTCGGCGCTGCGGGAGCGATGCACCACGCCGCTGGAGTTCTTCGAGCGGCAAATGGAGCTGGGTCTCGACACGGTGGTCGAACTGGCGCGGATGAACGAGGACGAGATGGGCGACTGCTCGGACGCCTACGGCCCGCCGGTCACCTTCGGCCCCGAGGTGACGGTGCGGGAATGGCGCACGGTAGACGAGGGCGAGCGCTACCCGTTG
>JADHXT010000197.1 GCA_016782825.1 Candidatus Brocadiia bacterium
CTCGAAGTCGGCCATGCTTCGCGGGGCCATGGCCACCACGGAGCGCCGCTCGCGGTAGCCGGTGCCCGTCCTCATCTCGGGCGACGCGGCGGACGCCCAGCGGCTGGACGGGAACGGGGCCATGGCGAGCACGTGGAGCGCGTGGCGCAGGGGCCGGTTGATCTGGTAGTCGGCCTCGGCGAACGCGAAGCGGCCCTTCTCAGGCTCCACCGTGTCCCACTTCAGCGACCAGTCGCGCACCCACGCCAGCCCCGCATCGCGGCAGCGGTCCAGCAGGTGCGGCCACGGGTAGGCGTGGTTGACGCCGAACCGTGTGTCGCCCGTCGGTCGGGGCGGGATGACGGCCAGGCGCAGCCTCTGCTTCTGTGTTACGTTGCCGATGGTAAGCGTCACGTGCACGCGCAGCGCGCCGCGCAGGCGGGTGCCGTCAGGCGAGGCCTGGGCCGGCTTCCACTCTCCTGCTTCGGCGCCGCTCACGGTTTTCCTGGCCGAGGACACTTCGTTGCCGGCGAAGTCGGTGACGCGGAAGTCGAGCCTGCCCTCCTCCTTGGTACCCCCTCCGGCCACGCGGTAGCGGATCGCCACGTCCTCGCCCCAGATGAACACATTGCCGGACTTCGCGGTGGAGAGTGCGAACTCGATGGCATCCCCACCTGCGAATGCGGTCGGGGCACGCCCTTGCTCCAGTTGGAGCGCGTCGAGCCACACGGTGGCCTGCCGTTTCTGGGGGCCGTCGGCCTGGGCGCTACGGAGGTCGGGGCCGGCCAGGACGTAGCACCATTTCCGCCGGGGCGTGAAGGTGAGGGCCGCACGCTCCCACGCGGTGCCGACGCGGATGCTTTTCTCGAACTGGCCGTGGTCGAACTCGCGGATGGCAAGGAGCGCCGGCGTGTTGGGCGCGGCTGCCTTCAGGTACACGGAGAGTGTGTGGGGCTTCCCTGGCTCCACCGCCAGCCAGCCGATGTTGGCCGCCAGCGGCGCCCAGATGGGCGTGCGGTGCAGGTCGAAGTAGTCGAAGTACGACACGGGCTGGGTCTTCTCGCTCAGCTCGATGCGCAGGCTGTGCCTTCCGTGGTGGGCTTGCGTGGCGTCGAGGGCGCCGAAGAGGGCGTTCATCTGGCCGCCCCAGTGGGTGGTGCGGTCCCATTCGGCCGAGCCCCAGCGGCTCGTCCCGCACTCGAAGCTGGCGTTGGGGATGAGGTTGGCTCTGCCACTGGGCGGGATGATGTGGCCTGGACGGTAGAGGTCTTCGCCTGCCTCGATGAACTCGATGTCGTCCACCCACAACGTGCCCGTCGAGGCGAACCAGATCTGGAGCCGCGTCTTCGTCGTGCAGGTGCGCTTGGCGCGGAAGTGGAAGTCGTGGCGCTCCCAGTCGGCCGTCGGCAGGAAGGCGTCGGACAGCCCACACGTGCTCCACGTCGTGGTGTCCTGGAGCGCGACGGAGACCATGCCGTCGGCGATGCCGCTGGCTTTCGCCCAGAGGCTCACGCGGTACACTTTGCCCCGCGTGACGGGCACATCGTGCTGGCAGAGCATGGCGTGGGAAGAGGGGTTCTCCATGGCGAAGCGCGTGCAGGTGAGCCGGGCGCAGCGGCGCCCGTCGCGGCCCCTGCCGACGTGGAGCGTCTGCTGGACGGTTGTGGAGTCGCCCGAGGTCGCCCACTGTTCCGGTGCGCCGGGGCTTCCTGCCTCGAAGCTGGGATTGCGGACGAGGTTGGCGCCGCCGAGCGCGACGCCCGCCAGCAGGAGTGAAAGCGCCCACGCCTGCACTCGGGCGGCTGTCATTGCGGCGACCTCGCGGGGTTACTTGGGAATGCTCGCATCGATGGCCGCAGCGGCCTTGTGGAGGAGCGTCTGTGCTTCCTCGTCGTTGCCGTAGACGATGAGCCGGCAGAAGTAGACGCCACGGTGGAAGATGCCCTCCAACTCGCGGGCCGTCCAGGCCGCACTGGCAACGCCCGCGGGAAGCTTCTTGCCCTGGCCGTCGTTGAAGTCGTCGAAGAGCCCCGTAGCGTTGGCCTCAGTGTCCACGCGGTAAAACTCCACCTTGGCCTCGGTGTTCTTCCACTTGATGTCGAGCGTGGCCAGCCGGCGGAAGCCCCGGGCGAAGTAGGCCTCGGAGGCGCCGTTCATGTACGAATAGAGGCGGGTGCGCTCCCACACGTGGAGCTTGGTGCACTCCATGTGGGTCAGCCTGGCCTGGGCCGACGTGAGGACCGCCTCGGGCTCCATCGGCTTGCGACCGAAGCCGAAGGGGTACTTGCAGCCACAGAACAGCACGGCGGCCAGCAGGATGGGGCCTGCGGCCCGCAGAAATGCCGACACGCGGCGCGGCCCTGCGTATCCACCCCCGCGCCGAACGCGAATCTGCCGCACGCAGTGTCTAGTCAATGGACACCTCATCGATCTGAATCTTGCCCAAGTCGCCCTGCCCTGCTCCGAGCTTGTGACACTCGGCCAGGTAGTTGCCCTGGGTGAGATTGGCTTTGACGTACACGCTGTCGCCCACGGTCCAATCGGCCAGAGCGGTGGGGATCACTTTCGGGCGGTCTTCATGGAGCAACTGGGCGCCGAAGGCGTCCACGGCGAGAGCATCGGTGCTCACGGCCACGACGCCGGCCTTGAAGGTGTGGATGCGCTCGGGCTTGGGGCCGCCCCATCCGTAGGTGGGCTCGTCGGCGTCGAGGATGTTGAGGGCGAGGCGAGGCTGAAAGACCTCGTGGTAGGCGGCGGACAGCTTGGCAGGGAAGAGCTTCCAGCCGGCCATGCGGGCGGGATGCTTGTCGCTGGCGCCGGCCTTGGGGTTCTTGTCATCGGTGCAGTGGTGGGCGTACATGTGGTAGGTGAGGCCGATGCAGTTTTTCACGCAGCCGGTGTAGATGGTGAAGTGGTGGGTCTTGAGGCGAGCCACGTTGATCAGCACCGTGTCGGGCTCAAAGATGTCCTTGGCCACCCAGTATTCCTTCCAGCCGCCGCCTTTCGGCACGCGCTTCACGTAGTCGTTCGTCTTCAGCCACCAGTGGGTGAGCTCCTTGAGTTCGGCTCCTTCCTTCTTGATGATTTCGCGGAGGGTGGGACGGCCCTTGCGCGGGCAGTCGTAGCCGTACCATTCCTGGCCGAGGACGACGACGTTCTTCGCCTCGTTTTCCCTGATAAGGCGCAGGGTGGCCGCGGTCGTGCTGATGGACGTGTTGGCGTCCTGGCTGGTCTTGTCGGTGGCATTGATCTTCACGAGCACGCGTTTGCCCTTCACAAGCTCGGCAAAGCCGCCGTGCTTATCGAGGGCGGCCTTCAGGCGGATGTAGGCGGCCTTGTCGGGTTCCATCTTCACGCCGCCGCGGCCGACGGCCACGCGGGGCTTGGACGGGGCGGCTTCCGTTGCGTGGGGGTTGATGAGAGCCGCTGCGGCTGCACCGGCGCCAGCCGACAGGAAACCACGCCGATCCACGTCGTAGTGGTTGTTCATCCGAAACTCCTCCAAGCTGGGGGACGGACCTGCGGCCCTGCTGTCGTCTGGCGGAGTCTAGCAGCCATCCGCGCGGGAGTCAAGAGATACACCTCGGGAGCAAGCAGCTTGACTTTGCGTGCCGGCGGCCATACCATGTCCCTGGGAGTGCGATCTCGCGTTCAGGATGCTCCATGCGTCGATGGCTGCTTGTGCTGGCGTTGGTCGGGGCGGCGTGTGTCGGGGCGGCTGCCCCCGCATGGGGGATGGGCGCCGCGCCGCCGGACCGCGCGGCCCTGGTGACACGAGCGTTGCGGGAGGCCCTCGAGAGCATCGTGCCCGTCGCTTCGGCTCTGGCGCCGCAGTCGGAGCCGACCGGCGACGTGTCCGTGGACTACGCGGAGGGCTCCAAGGCTCTGGCCGTGCTGGATGAGGCCATGCGGTGCGAGCGCGAGGGTCGCTGGGGCGATGCCGCCCGGCTGTACCAGCATCTGATCGACGAGCGCCCGAACGAGCTGTGCCGCCACGGGCCTCGCCTGTACCTGCCCATCCGAGCCTACGCCGTGGAGCGCCTGGCGAAGTTCCCGCCGCGAGGGCTGGCGGAGTACCGCCTCCAGGTGGACAAGGAGGCCGAGGCGCTCTGGCGACGCGCGTCCGCCGGGCAGGACCCCGCGGCGCTGGATACCTTGGTGTCGCGCTTCCCGTTGAGTTCCCGAGGCGACGACGCTCTGGCCTATCTGGCCTCGCGCTGGACTGCCCGCGGGGAGTATGGCCGGGCAATGAGGGCCTGGCGGCGCCTGGTGCGTCTGGGTGCATCGTCCGATGTTCCGGCCACCTCGGTGGCCGCCAAGGTGGCCGTGTGCCTGCACCAACTGGGCCGAGCCGACGCGGCGCGTTCCTTGCTCGAACGCATCGGCGCGCTCGTGGAGCCCGACGATGCGGTGCGGGTGGCCGGGAAACGCACGCCGCTGGACGAGCTTGCCGCACGGCTGGAGAGCTTGCCCGACGCGTCGCAAGAGCACGAACCGGTGGCTGTGCGGCCTGGCCGCCTGGTGTGGTCCGATTCGCTGCCGACGAGCGCGGCCGTGCACCGCTCGCACGTGCCGCCCAGTGTCTCCCTCTGGCAGGACGACCGCGTGTATATGCCCACGGTGGACATCGCGCCCAGCGTGGCCGATGGCTGTATGGTCTACCCCTCGCGTACCAGTCTGATAAGCCGCTGGTTGCCCACGGGCAAGCTGCGATGGGAATGGCCGTGGGCGCCAGAACAACGCGCCGACAACGTGGCCCCACAGATCAGCATGGCCGAGAACACCGACGGACGATGGGCCTGCACGGTGGCCGAAGGCCAAGTGTGGTGTCCCGTCCCGATGGTGCGCCTGCGGGGCCGGCAGTCGCCGCAACTGGACGGCCGGATGGTGGCTCTCGATGCCGCGGGTAAGGGCGCCGCGCGGTTGCTGGCCGCCGCCGACGGTCTCGCCGCCCCATTGGACGAAGGCTACTTCGCGTGTCCCCCGGTGGCTGCGGGACGCCATCTCGTGGCGGCGGTGCGGGTGGGACGACGCGGCGAGGAGTTCCACCTCACAGCCCTGCGTGCGACGGACGGGCAGCGCCTCTGGCGGACCTACATCTGCGGACGCGGCCCCGAGCCGACCGATCTGCGCGGCTATCATCGCCCTGCATTCGAGAGCCTGCCGGCGGTGAGCGACGGCCTGGTGGTGGCGTGTGCGGGCGATGGCGTGGTAGCCGCCGTGGAGGCCGACAGCGGCCGGCTACAGTGGGCGGTGGCCTACGACCAGTTGGCCACCCGGCGGCGTCGCATCCTCAAGCGAAACGATGCCTGGCAGGATGCCACACCGCGGATTGCCGATGGCACGGTCTACGTCTCGCCGACCGACTCCGACTTCCTCTACGCCATCGCGCTCGATTCGGGCCAATTGCTCTGGCGACGGCCACGCGAGGACAACCGGTTCCTCGTGGCGGCCCATCGCGACTGCGTGTATGTGGCGGGCACACGGGCCGCCTGCCTGGACGCCAAAGGGGAGGTCGAGTGGGAGCGCCCGCTGCCCAATGCCGTGGTCGGACGTCCCGTGCTTGGGGGCGGCGTGCTGCACCTTCCTGTGGGCGGTGGCCTCGTGTTCCTCGATGCGACGACGGGCGGCATCCTCCACCACGTGACGTGGACCGACTGGAAGGACACCCAGCCCCGCTCCTTCGGGGCGGATATCTCGTCTGGCGACCTTCAGCTCGCCGGCGAGCATCTCGTGATCACCACGCCTTTCACCCTCAACGTCTTCGAGCGCTGGCGCCTGAGAGAGGCCGCCGAGCGACGGCTCGCCCAACGCCCGAAGGACCCCGCCGCACTCTATGCCATGGGGCTCGAGCATCAGTGGGCGGGGCATCTCGAGCAGGCCGCGAAGGCTCTTGAGACCACGCTCGAGCAGGCGGCCAGTAACGACCCGCGCCTGTCGGATGCCCAAGTGGCCGATACTCGCCGACGACTCGCGATGTGCTACGAAGCCGCCGCCCGACGCCATGAAGACCGACGGCGTCTCGATCTGGCTCTCCAGAATACCTTGGCCGCACTGCACCACGCCACCCAGCGAAAGGCTCAGTGCCGCCTTCGCCTGCGCGCCGCACGCTACAGGCAGCGCTTGCGGCAATGGGAAGCGGCCGTGGCCGGCTATGGACAGGTGCTGGCTGAAGCCGAGCCGGGGGGCCTCTTGTGGGGCGATGCCCGTGACGGCATCCGCACCGTGCTTTCGACGGCGGGACGAGCCGTCTACGCCGAGCGCGAGCGTGCCGCACAGGAGCATCGCGCGCGCAACACGGCAGACGAGTGGCGGTTGCTCCTACGGCTCTACCCCAACAGCCTGGCCGCCCCGAACGCCTTGTTCCGGCTGGCGCAACTGTCGCGAAACGAAGGAGACAGGGCGGCCGCGCGTCTGGCCTTTCACCGGCTTGCCCGGGAGTACCCCCGATCGCCGAATGCCCCCGCGGCCTTGATGGAACTGGCACGGGGATACGCGACCGGCGGTGCGCGAGCCATGGCACGCGGGGTACTGGCCCGCCTGCGACGCGAGTACCCGAAATGGCAGGCGCCAACCAGCCCAACTCCACAGCCGAGGGCGGCTGTGCCACATGACGAGGGAGACACCGGCCCCGAGGCGATGCTGGCCCGCCCTCCGTCAAAGGCGGCTCTTGCTTCCCT
>JADHXT010000198.1 GCA_016782825.1 Candidatus Brocadiia bacterium
GGATGATGTCGGGGCCCGGTTGGCCCGGCCTGTCCGCTGGCCCCCCGGAGCGGCTCCTGGCGTCCGCAGCCCGCCGGAGCGGGCCCGCTCCCAGCTGATACGCTCCGCGTCAGAATCGATTCGGGCAACACGCCGCCAACACCTATCTTCGCAGTGCTTTCCGCGCCTCCTCATCGGTCGGCACGTAGCTCGGACCGTCGGTGAGGCAGAGGGCGTCGAGGCGGGGATTGGTGGCCGTCGTGCCGCCGCCCTCGCGGGGCGTGATGCGGAACACGAACTCGCCTGCGTCCAGCGTGAAGGTGATCGGCTGGCCGGGCGGAGCGTGTGTGGAGCCTCCGCCGCGGCCCGTCCAGTGCCACGCCTTCTTGTTCGCGCCGCAGTTGCCGATCACCTGATTGCCGCTGGGTGTCACCGCCTCGCCGGGCCGCACGAGGCCGAAGGACAGGTCGCCGCCGTGCGGATAGCGCACACGCGCCCAGAGCGTCCAGCGGCCCTTGTGCGGGACCTTCACGCGGTACTCGGCATGCCACGGCTGCGGCTTCGTGCGGTTGAAGGGCGCCGTGCACAGCACCACGTCGCCGAAGGCCCCCGCCTCCTTCACCCCCACGGCCGAGCCCTTCGCCATCTTGCCCACCAGCCGCACGGCCTCCTCCGCCTGAAGCCAGAGCTTCACCGGCCGCCGCGGATCGAAGCGAGCACTGGCGAGCAGCTTGTTCACTTCCTCAACGGTCTCGTCCCTGAACTTGAGGACCGACCGCCGCGGCCCGATGTCGACCCATACTGACCTGCGCGGGGGGTGTACGGGGCCTATGACGGTGACCGTTGAATCCAGGGACGACAGCCAAACCATCCGCCTGTCAAGGGAGAGATCACCCTCCTTGCCTGCGACGTGCCACACGGGGACGTCGACGGCGCCATCGCTCTTGCCGATGAACGCACGAAGGTCAGCATCCCCGGCTATCTCTTTGAGCGGGACGACCTCGGTGAAGCTCTGGAACCATCTCTCGCCTCGATTCAGTTCCTTCCCGTCCCGATCCACATTGACGACTGTCGCTTTGAATGCGTGCGTGAGAATATGGTCCTTGCCTGGCTGCCGCAGCCGCTTCTTCGTTTCCTCATCCACCTCGCCTCTGAGACGGATTACCTCGTAGGCCTTGATCAACTCGAGAATCCCGGGCGTGAGGGGGTGCGATTCCATGGACGAGAAGCTGGTCTGGAGGCTGATGGGGGCGTTGTAGGCCAGGCTCTTGCACATCAGGTACTCGATCTCGTCGAACTGAAGGCCGTCAATGGCCACGCGGCGGCCACCGCCATTGCCAGGCAACGTGAGCGTCCGCTTCGCCCAGATGCCGAACCAGCCGAGCTCGCCGGGCATCCTGTCCTCGCCGACGCTGTGCATGTAACGCACGGAGCGGTCGATGTGGTCTTTCACCGTCGGCAGCTTGTCCCACGTGCCGCCGGCGATGATGCGGCCGCGGACGGTGTTGAGATAGTGGTCCACCGTGGCGCTCCGCGTGAACGAGTGCCACAGGTTGTGAGTCATGATGGTGCCCATGTGGACGAGGGGACGCTTGGTGAACTTGCTCATCGCCAGGGCTTGGAACTTCGAGACATAGTGCGTGAAGCGGCGGCGGTCCACGTCCTCGCCGCCGTCGAAGTAGACCATATCGAAGCCGCAGGTGTTGAAGATGTGGGCGAGGCGGTCGGTGGTTTCCTCGATCAGGTTGGTCTCCTGGTCGATGATGTAGCCGTTGATGCAGCCATCCACGCCGTAGCGTCGGGCAGTTGTGCCGGCCTTGTGCGCAGCGGCCTTCGTGCCCCAGGCGCCCCGATGACAGCCGAGGAGCGTGTCCCACTTGCCCTCGGGGCCGATGCTCTCGTAGGCCACGATCTCGTCGTCAATCACCACTTCGCGATGCTTGGCCACACCGCCCTCCCAGGTCTTTTGCTTGCAGACGGGGCTGCCCGGCCACTGGCTCAGGTCGCCCGCCAGACGGATGGTGTCGCCCGCCGCAGCGATGCCGGCGGCCAGCTTCGCACTGTCCACCACCCAGAAGCGGCGGTCGGGCACGGGGGTGACGTAAGTATCTATCTTGCTTACCTTTGAGGCGAAACAGTGCATCCCCACCTTGATGCCGGCGGCGTGCAGCTTCGCCACCGTCCGCTTCAGGCTCTCGATGCCGTCGGGGTAGCGATTGCGGTGGAACGTGTAGTGCCCCACGGTGCGGCACCACGAGCCCGAGCCCATCATCACCTGGCGGAAGCCCATCTTCTTGCAGCAGGCGATCACCTTGTCCACGTCCTTCTCGCCGAAGGTGAGGAACCAGTAACTCTGGCGGGCGAGGGGGAGGGCTCTGGATGGCGTGCCGTTGGCGTCTTCGTTTCGGGGCAGGTTGTGCGCCAGGCTGATCTGGCGCAGGATAGGGTGCAATAGGTTGGTCGGCGCTGCCACGAGCGCCGCGGCCGCGCCCTCCAGCCGCGGGCCAGGCGCGTCCTGAGTCCGCATCCGAAGCCACGCGAAGCCCTTGCCTCGATGCGCCTTGCCGTCGGACTGTAAGTTCAGTGTCATCAAGCAGATAGCCTGCTTTTCGTCCCACGAGCAGTTGAGCCGAGAGCCGAGGTGGGCCTGCGGCGTCACGCCCACCTGCACGAGGTCCAGATGCGTCGGGCGGGTGCCCTTGACCTGCTCGAGGCGGAACTCCAGCCAGTCGGGCTTCGTCGTCACGCGATAGACGAGCACGGTATCGGCGCCCTTGAAGCCCACAGTGAGCCGGTCGCCGTCAAGACTTGCCCGGTTGGCCTGATGCGTCTTGCCCACGACGCGCGCCGTGGCGAAGGGCACCCCCGCGGCCTTCGAGCAGAGGTCCTGCCGCGTATCCTTGGCCACGATGGCGCGCCACACCGCGTTGTCGCCGAGCACGGCGCGGACGCGGCGGCTCTCGAAAGCGATGTCGGCGGCGCACGCGGCGGTGGCGAGGATGAACGCCGCGGCCAGGACGAGCGTTGCACGGAGCATGGCTGTCTCCATTCTATGGCCTCTCCTGTTGCTGCGAGCAACCATAGCACACAGGAAGCGGTGCGTGCAACCGGTCGTGCTGCACCTTGACAAACTTGCACCCAGCAGGTAGTGTGAAGCGCACGAGCAGCGGGTTCCCGGAGCACACACCATGAGCGAAGTCCCAGCGATGAACCGCCTGAAGCGAATCCAGGTGCGCGGCTACAAGTCCATCCGCAAGATGGACCTGGAGCTCGGCCAGATCAACGTCCTCATCGGCGCAAATGCCGCGGGAAAGTCCAACTTCGTCTCGCTGTTCCGCCTGCTTCGGGCTCGGGTAGCCGATGACCCCACAGCGAAGGGCAGCGAGTTCCATGAGTATGTGGAAGGCTGCGGGGGCGCGAACGCGCTGCTGTATTACGGAGCCAAGACGACTCAAGTGATGGAGTTCACGCTGGAGTTTGAGGTGTGCCCAAAACCGTACCATTGGCTCTTGAAATGGGCCATTCAAGATGCCTTCACGGAAACGGAGCACGACGACCTAGTGCAGCCCAGTCGGGGGACGGGAAAGCTGGAGCCCGTGGTGGAGCAATGTCGTGTCTTCCAGTTCCACGACACGTCACCCGCGGCCCGCATCCGCATCAACCAGTACATCAACGACAATCGCGGTCTCGCGAGCGATGGAGGCAACCTCGCAGCGTTCCTGTACATGCTCCAGGAGACGCAAGGCGAGTACTACCGTCGGATTCTCGACACCATCCGCGACGTGGCTCCCCACTTCGGCGACTTCGAGCTGGCGCCGCACAGGCGGAACGCGGACACCATTCGGCTGGACTGGCGCGAGGCGGGCTCCGAGTATCTCTTCGGGCCTCACCAGCTTCCCGACGGCCTGCTACGCTTCATGGCTCTGGCCACGCTCCTGCTCCAGCCGAACGACACACTGCCGGAGATCGTGATCATCGATGAACCGGAGCTAGGCCTTCATCCCTACGCCATCAACGTTCTCGGCGGGTTGGTGCGCAAGGCGGCGGCGCACTGTCAGCTTATCCTGGCCACCCAGTCCGTGAACCTCCTCGACCAGTTCGAGCCGGAGCACATTGTCACCGTCGAGCGCCACCGCCTGGACGGTCAGTACGAGTCTGTCTTCCGACGGGTTGACCCGGGTGAGCTGGCCGAGTGGCTGGAGGAGTACAGCCTGAGCGAGCTGTGGGAGAAGAACGTCATCGGGGGGAGGCCCACGCGGTGATCCGCCTCAACTTCGTGGTCGAGGGGCAGACGGAGGAAACCTTCGTCCGTGATGTCCTGGGCCCGCACTTGTCGAACACAGGGGTGATCTGTTCGGTTCGCTGCGTGGAGACGGGGCGGAAGCGGGGGCAAGTGTTCAGAGGCGGTATGATCAGCTATGCGAAGTTCCATCGCGACCTCACGCTCTGGATGAGGCAGGACCAGGGGCAGGACGCGCACTTCACCACCATGCTGGACCTGTACCGGTTGCCGGGTGACTTCCCAGGCTATGATGACGCCCGCGCGTTGCCCGATGCACTCGGAAGGGCGGCCTTGCTGGAAGAGCTCTTCTGCGCAGACGTATCCCATCACCGCGGCCAGTTCATCCCGTACATCCAGCCCTTCGAGTTCGAGGCGCTCCTCTTCAGCGACCCGCAGGTGTTTCTGCGCAGGTTCCCCAACGGCGGGTGCCGTGTGGGCGAGCTTTCCACGGTGCGGGCCAGCTTTCCCTCGCCCGAGCATATCAACGACGACGAGCCCCCGTCCAAGCGTATCCTCGCCGTGTTCCCCGACTACGACAAGCGGGCGGACGGCCCCATCATTGCGGTGGAGATCGGGCTCGACCCCGTGCGTCGTCAGTGCGCGCATTTCGACGAATGGCTCCGCCGGCTGGAGCAGCTCGGGGAGGAAGACTGCCTCGGATAGGACCCGACGATGGCCAAGCGACCCAACATCCTGATCCTGATGGCCGACCAGCTTCGGGCCGACGCGCTCGGATGCTACGGAAACGAGGTGTGTCAGACGCCCCACCTCGACGCGCTCGCGCGCTCGGGTGTGCTGTTCGAGAATGGCCTCACCCCCGACCCCATCTGCGTGCCTGCCCGCGCCGCACTCACCACCGGCAGCTACCCCCATCGCTGCACTGGCGTGAAGGACAACGGCGGCCTCATCCGCGACGGCCAGCCCAAGCTCGCCGAGCACTTCAGCGCCCACGGCTACCGCACCACCTCCTGCGGCAAGCTCCACTACGTGCCCTACGCCGGCCCCGGCGAGCCGCGCCTCGTCCACGGCTTCCAGACGAGCGACCTGACGGAAAGCGGCCGCCTCGTGTGGCAGCACGACCCGCAGAACAGGCATCGCGGACTCGAGGACTACATCGACTACCTGGCCGACGTGGGCTGGGCCGGCTACAGCCGCAGCCACGGCTCGGGCAACAATGACGTGCGGCCCTGTCCCACGCCGCTGCCGCCCGAACACCACGTGGACCACTGGGTGGCCGACCGCTCCATCGCCCGCCTGCACGAGCATCTGGAACACCACGCCGGCGAGCCCTTCCTCCTCTTCTGCTCGTCGCCCAAGCCCCACACCCCCCTCGACCCGCCCTACGACTACGTGAAGCTCTACGACCCGCGCGACATCCCGCCGCCCGTCGGCTCGGCCGACGACCTGGCCAGCCGCAACCCCGTGCTGCAACAGATGCGCCACACCCACGGCATCACCACGCTCAGTCCCAAGGCGATGCAGGTGATCAAGGCCTACTACTACGCCCTCATCACCCACCTGGACGCGCAGTTTGGCCGCGTGCTGGCCGCGCTCGATGCCGCTGGCGTGGCCGACGACACCATCGTGGTCTTCACCGCCGACCACGGCGACCTGATGGGCGACTTCGGCGCCTACTTCAAGGGCAACTTCCTGCGTGGCTCGGCCCACGTGCCGTTCCTCGTCCGCGGCCCGGGCATCCCCGCCGGCGAGCGCCGCAAGCAGCTCGTGGGCCTCCAGGACATCCTGCCCACCCTCGCACGAATGACCGGCTGCCCGCTCGACGGCGACGTGCACGGCCTCGACCTCACCGACGCCTGCCAGACCGCCGACGCGCCCGTCCGCGACCTCTACTACGCCCAGTGCTTCGACGCCCCGCGACAGCTCGCCATGCTCTTCGATGGACGCTGGAAATACTGCTGGTCGCAGCAGGGCGCCGTCGAGGAACTCTACGACCTGGCCGAGGACCCCCACGAGCTGAGCAACCTGGCCACCCGTCCCGACGCCGAGGCGCTGCTCACGCCGTGGCGCGAGGGTCTCATCGCCGAGGCCCGCCGCGTGGGCGACACGGCGCTGTTCGACGGCGACGGCCGCCTGGCCACCGCGCCCCTCGACCGCGAGGCATTCAAGAAGCTCCCCGTCCGCGGCATGGGCTGGCGGTGGTATTGAGAGGAGTGGAGAGGGGGGAGACAACCCTTCTTGGAAGGTAACACTTCAGCCAAGTGAGGCCCCGGCAACGGGGTAGCAGCACAACCGGGTCATTCCGAGCGAAGGCCGTCTGCGGACGGCCGAAGCCGAGGAATCTGGCCCCAGGGGGAACCCAGCGGCCACCCTCGGACGGCGCGCGGCGCTCAGCCAGATTCCTCGGCTTCGCGTTGCTCCGCTCGGAATGA
>JADHXT010000199.1 GCA_016782825.1 Candidatus Brocadiia bacterium
GCCACGGCAGAAGCCCGTCGTAGACATTGACACAGGCGAAGACGCCGGTCTCGCCCTGTGCCGGTCGAGGCGAGACAGGGTAAGGTCGGTTGACGTCCTGTGCTTGCGGTGAGCGACCTGCCCGATGGCCCAGCGCTGGTGGCCTGCCTACGTCGGTGAGGTGTGGCAACACGGGCGGGATGGGGCGCGGTCGCACGGGGATCGGCCCGAGGCAGGCGATGTCGGGGTCCGCATACAAGAGCACCTTGTTGCCGAAGCTGTCCAACAGGTAGAGCTTGTAGGGCGGGTAGGCTGGGGCCTTCTGGCCTGCCTTGCGCGCCGCGCGCATGGCCTCCTTGCTTGGCACGCGCGCGTAGACACACAGATGGTGGTCCTCGCTGAGGGGCCATGCGGTGCCATAGGCTTCGCGCCAGGGCGACTCGTTCTCGGGCCCCGGCACATCGGGCGTGAGGCGTCGGAGCTGGCTCTCCGTCTCGGTCTCCCCGAGCGCCGTGTCGAGCACAATGAGCGAACCATATGCCTGGCCGTGGTGCGCGGCGGCGGTGGCGACGAACCGGGTCGAGCCCGGAATCGCGCGGTAGTCCAACTCCATTCGCGCCCGCGACGGCCACACCTTGCCCTCGAACCTGTAGTTCCCGTGGATGGCTCGCGGGTTGCGGCCATCGGGCATTACCGCCCAAGGGTGGTGCGCTTCGTTCGAGCCTCGATCGACGTAGTCCCATCGGGTGTAGATGATCCTGCCGTCGTTGGCGACGCTGGGGTGCCACTCGTTCGTCTCGTGGAAGCTGAGCGGCACGAGGTCGCTGCCATCGGAGTTCATCGTGTGCAGCGTGTAGGTCGGCACGTGCCGTCTGCCGTGGCAGCGCCCAAAGCCGCCGCGGCGCTCCGAGATGAACACGATGCGGCCGTTGGGCAGGAAGCAGGGATCGAAGTCGTTCCAGCCGCCATCGGTCAGTTGCCGCAGCTCGGCGCCGTCCACGCTGACGCGGAAGACGTGGAAGCAGCTCTCCGGCCGGCCCCAACCGCCGTCGCGGTTCCTGTAAAGCGACCGTGGACCCGCCTCTGTGTAGGCGAAGAGGATCGTCCGAGCGTCGAACGACAGCTCGGGCGAGATGAAGGAGCCAGGCTTGAGTCTGCTGCCCGCGAGCCGCCCATTGGCCACCACCACGTCGGCGAGCACATCCTGAAGCCTCGGCTCCGGCCCGAAGGGGTCGTGCAGGATGTAGATCCCGCCGCCGGGCCGTGCATTGAAGCCGAAGTACTGGTCGCACATGTGGTCGGCCTTGGAGCGGTGGTGCTTGGCGAACAGGATCCTGTCGAAGTCCAGAAGGGGATTCGCCAATGCCACCTCGCGCCGCAGCCGACAGGCGCGGGTGTACAGGGTGTATCGGGCGCTGCCATCGGCCTGTAGTGTTCGCTCCCCGGCAGCTATCAGCGAGTGCAGGCGCCGCCGCTGCGCCAGTTGCGGGTCGACTCCCAACTCCGTCTCGAGGTGGGTGAGCAATGCGGCAACCTGGCGCAGCACCACGTCAGCGGGGTGGCGGTCACGCTCGTGGATCAGGGCATCACGGCGGAACGCCTCGGCCTCGATGCGCGCAGGCGTTTTGCTCAGGGCGCCCTTCAGGGCTGCCGCGGCCTCCTGCCGAGCAGCGATGCGCTGTTGGAGCTCCTCGAACTGGTCGCGCCACTCAGCTGCCAAGTCGAGCCGCACGGGCACCAGTTGGGGCGCTGCCGTGACCCCGCTCCCCACGCTGAGTGCGCACAAGCAGAGCAGGCCTGCCTCGAGCGTCCGAGCACAGCAAAGCGCACCAGATCTGGTCACCGAGCACATGCAGACATCATACCACCACCTGTCCACGTTGACTAGCCGCCCCTTTCCCCCAACCGGAGAGGGCCTCGCCGAAAGACCGAGTCCCCCGAGGCGGCTCACGGCAGGCTCAGCAACCTGTCGAGCTGAGCCTGCCTGTGGGCGGGCCTGAGGCGAAGAAGATGAACAGATGCAAGTGGTGCGATGGGGTGGTGACGGCAACGAAGCAGGGTCTCTGCTGCCCTTGGTGCGGCAGGGTCGTGTCTCGGGAACAGAGGGGCCTTGTCGAATGGCTCGAGGTGGAGGAGGATGAAGACGGGAGTTGAGCAACCCGAAGCTCCTGCTGCGCTCGCGGTCCCCGAGCACGCGACCACCCCTTGCTCCGCCGACCCTCTCGTGCTACCCTACCCTCACCAGCAACCCGCGGGCCGAATGGCACTCAAGGTGTCCACGGACTCTCCGGGCAATGAGGCCCTGCTGGTGTGTTGTTGGGGCTACACGAGTCATCCATGCAACGACTCATTCCCATTGCATGCGTCTGTGGAGTCCTGGTGGCTCCACCAGCCATGGCCGTAGAGACGCGCCTCCAACGGGCGGACCTGCTGACCCGCTACATCCAGGAGCAGTTCTGGAACGGGCGCGAGAGAACCTACCTGGATGAGTACCCGCGCAAGACGAACGGCCTGCCATACTCCACATTGTGGGGCCTGGGCATCGAGTTCAGCGCTCTGACCGCCGGCGTCAAGGGCAATCCCAACGTCTATCGCCCGTGGATGGACCAGCTCTTCGATGGCCTGGACCGCTACCTCAACAGGCGCAAGAGGATGTACTCCGCCTACCTCGGCGGGACCATGGACATCTACTATGACGACAACCAGTGGATGATCCTCGACTACATCGAGGCCTACGAGGTCACCCGGTCAAAGCGCTACCTCGACAAGGCGGCCGAAATCGCGGACGCGTGCCTGAGCGGCGTTGACAGCGTGTACGGCGGCGGGTCCTACTGGCACATCGACACGAAGAAGCACCCTACGAAGAACACTTGCTCCAATGCCCCCCTGGCCACCGGCCTGCTGCGCCTCAGTCGGCACGTGAAGGACCCGGCGAGGAAGCGTTCCTACGCGAAGCAAGGCGAGGAGCTTCTCGTGTGGCTCCGGAACACGCTCCAGGGCGAAGACGGCATCATGTGGGACCACGTCAACGTCAAGACCGGTGACAAGAAGCGCGACTGGACGTTCACGTACAACACCGCACTCGTGATCCAGGCGCACTTGGAGCTCTATCGCATCCGCGGGGATCGCACCCACCTCACCGAAGCGATTCGCCTCAGCAAGGCATCAAAGCTCTGGCTGAGCAGGAACAGCACGGCTGAGGGCGACCATTACTACAGGGACGCGCCGTTCTTCGTCGTCCACCTTATCGAAGCGCAGCTTGGAGTCTACGACGTCACGAGGGATGGCACGCTCCTCGCCGACTGCCGCAAGACCGCGGACTTCTGCTGGCGCACATGGCGGCAAGGCGGCCGAGCCAAGCTCATCGACCTCGCGGCCGCGGCACGCATGCAGTGGGTCCTGGCCAAGTACGACGGGGACTCGGAGCCGAAGCAGAGACGACGGTCTGTTCGCATCGAACTGCCCAGGAAGGGTACGCTCACGTTGGCGGAAGTCGAGATTCTCAGCAATGGAGAGAACATCGCCCGCGGCAGCCGGGCGTTACAGTGTTCCACGTATGGCGACTGCTACGCCAACCTTGCCATCGATGGGAATACCGACGGGAGATTCAGAGCGAAGTCTCTGGCCCATACGGGTGAGAACGAAAGCAGCCCTTGGTGGGAAGTCGAGATCAGCCCGGCGGCGAAGATCGACCGAATACGCGTCTGGAACCGCACCGACGCTGTTCCTGAACGGCTCGACGGCGCCCGCGTCCTGATTCTCGACGAGAAACGCAAGCCGGTCTGGGAGGCCACTATCGAGCAAACTCCCAAACCCAAGGTCGAGTTTGGCATTACACCTTGACCGATTCTGACGATGCGCGGATACATGCATACAGCCACCGAAAAGGCCCGCGACAGGCACCCCAGGGGCCATGTGAGGTCCGCGTGCAATGGCCAGCCGTCACGAACAGTCTCTGCAGTAGGACTGCGCACAGCGTAGCCCCTGCGTACGGCGGCCGGGGGACGAGTCGCGGCATCCTCTGAGGAGGTCGACCACGCCATCGACAGGGACACGCGAACCAAGCTGGACAAGCGGATGAGGAGGGAGTGGGACGAGGCAACTGCGCGAGGGGGTGGGCGGAGGGTAGGAGGATTGAGTGGGTGGGTTGGAGCAAGGGTTGTGACGGTGCAGCCGGCGGCGGTACCGGGTGGCCCCTCCCCGCCTTTAGCCGTGGCCGTCATTATGTACTGAGAATACCGGTGGCCTACTGAGGCGTGGCTCTGCCCATCGAGGAGGGGCTCGGCAAGAGACCGAATCCCCAAGCGAACCAAGCTGGACAAGTGGATGAGGGGGAATGGCACAAGGCGGCTGCCCGAGGCCACTGGCCAGACGGCAGGAAGACGAAGTGGGCGGAGTGGCGGAGGTGGCGTTGCGGCGGGACAGGCGGCTACGGTGCAGGGTGCCCCCTCCCTGCCGGTGGCTGTGGCCGTCAGTTCGGCCGCGCTTTGCCCGCTCAACCCGGAACGCCGACTGCCGATGCTCACGAAGGAACGGCTTCTCACCGCAGCAGCCCGAAGGCGAATGGGGAAGAGAAGCGACGGCTGTCCCCCTGGGAGGGCCGTCGCTAGCTGACACGGCCGCGCGTCCCCCCTCCCACGCGCGGCCGTGCTCATGTCAGTGATGAAGCCATGCTGAATGCGCCCTGTCGTAAGCCGGGGCGCCTTGTGTGGTTGCGGCCATGGATAGTCAGCGCTTGCGGCGTGCGCGACGGGATAGCAGACAGTGACCACGGACCCCCACGCCGGTGTCGCCTCCGTCAGGCGCAGGTCTTCGCATTCCGCGGCGACGGCCCGCGCTCGATGGTGATGCGCACAACGAGGCTCTCGTCGTTCATGCAGCGCTGAAGCACGTGCGCGATGCAATCGACGGCGGGCCGGAGCCGTGATAGCGACTTGGCGATGCCAGGATCGACCAACGCACGTGTAGAGCCGTTGGCTCCTGCGACGATGTACATCCCGCCACGTATGGACGGTGCCAGAGGTTCCTTGAGCGCGATCATTGGTCTGCTCTTTGGTGTTGGGCCTGCCGGGAGCTGGAGAGAAGCCGGCTGATTCATCTGTTGTCTCCGCTGCGATTGCCTCTACCGCGCATCGAGGGTCTGGATAGGGCCGTTGAGATCGTGGCGATGTCGCTCACGCAGAGCGGCTGCCGCCGACATGGCTTCACGATGAAGGCGACGGTCCGCAGTCCAGTAGTCGCAGTACGGCCGCACGACCGCGATGTCGTTCGCCGTCC
This sequence comes from Candidatus Brocadiia bacterium, assembly GCA_016782825.1. Classification (GTDB taxonomy): domain Bacteria; phylum Planctomycetota; class PUPC01; order DSUN01; family DSUN01; genus BS750m-G60. Next base: position 5,257 of record JADHXT010000199.1, read on the forward strand.
CGCTCCGACCTATCTCCTCCAATGCGAGGCGCTTCTGGCTGAAGCCCGCCTCCGCGAGCATCCGTCGCGCAACAGGGAGCGCACGGTCGTCGAGGACATCGAGGAGCACGCGGACCGCATAGTGTGGCACGTAGCCTGGCTTGTCGGGGAACACCAATCGGGTCATCGACGCCTCGACCTCAGGCCCCCCGATGGTCCTGAGGGCCTCAGCGGCGGCTGCTCCGGATTGCCAACTCGCGAACTTGACCATGTGATGCGAGAGGAGCTGAATGGCACGCCGGTCGCGCAAGTCCCCCAGGCGGAAGACAATCCACTCGAGAGCTTCCGGAGGCAGTCCAGGGCCCGCCCACGACACCGTGACGGACGCGTTCGTCAGTTGGGTGCGCGATACGGTGGCTGTTGCCGGCGCTTCTGGCTGCGGCTTGCGGGGTCTCTTCCCCGATAGGAGCTCGGCGAGGAGTGTGCCTTCGTCCGCACAATCCGCAAGGGAGCGCAACGGCTCCAGGGTCGCCCAGGCCCGTCGGTGACCCTCGTCCATGACCATCGAGGCCTGCTCGTAGCCATCCCGGTCCGCGAGCCATATCAGCGACAGCATGCTCTGGCTGGGTCGCGCGACTCCAAACCCCGGCGCACGCTCGGCGAGCGTGTCAATGAGCTGGATCGCAGCCTTCCGCCTTGCCGCCGCGCCGAGTTCGCGGACAGCCATCGTCGTGATGCGCATGGCCGCTCTGTCCAGCGTGCTCTGGCCCTGTAGCAGCACGAGCAGGGCTTGCAGGCAGTCGGGGTGGCGCAACGCCCTCAGTGTAACCGCAGCCTGCTCGGCTAGGCCATGATCGCCCGAGCGCCTCTCCTGCGGCACCATGCGAAGGACCGCCTTGCGAATGTCCCCCCTTTCCTTGGGAGTCGCGTCCTGCAAGAGAGCACGCGCAGCCTGAAGCCGATGTGTGGTCGGCGCATCTCTGTCCTCGAGGACCGACCTGTAAGCCGCTCTGGCTGCGCCAGTCTCCCCGGCGTCAGTGAGGCGTCTGGCCTGTGCCAGGGGTGTCTCGACCACGGCGGCGAGGCCCCGCAGTTCAGGGGTCAACCGGCGTTTGATGAGGTACCGAGCGGCTTCAGGCGCGAGATGGTCTCGCCCGAGCGCTTCCCCGAATGCCTCCGTGACGCCAGGCGCGCCTGGGAACGCCCAGGCCAGGGCATGCGCAGCACGGCGGCCCACGGAGGCATCAGGCGACTTCAGCGCCTCGATCAGAGTCGGGACGCCTCGCACATCACCGATGTCGCCGATCAGCACGACGATCCGCTCTTGGTGTGGCGGATCGAGTTTGGTGTAGAACCCGGACAGGAGGTCGAAGTTGTTTGGGTCCTGCATGTCGCGCAGGTCGGCGAACAGCTGCT
>JADHXT010000200.1 GCA_016782825.1 Candidatus Brocadiia bacterium
GGCGCGAAGCCACGCATCTTGCGCCATTGCCTGCTCTCCGTTCGGTTACACCTTGCACCGCTTGGCGAGTCGCTCTTGCATGGCGGCGGCCACGTCGGGGTGTTCGAGGACGACGTTGCGCTCCTCCTTCGGGTCCTTGCGCAGATCGTGGAGGTGGGGGACGCCGACGACGCTCTTCTGGATCGCGTCGGCCTTCTGCTGCACGAAGGCTGGGGTAAAACAGTCCTTCGGCCGCGTGTTCTGGAAGTAGCACCACTGGGGGTCGCGGACGGCGGCGAACGCGCCGAACTCGGTGACCACGTGGTCGTGGATCGACTGGGCCTCGCCGGTGGCCAGAGGCCAGAAGCTCTTGCCGTCGAGCGGCAGTTTGGCCCGGATGCCGAGCAGGTCGAGGAGCGAGGGGAAGTAGTCCGTGGCGCTGACGAGCGCGTTGACGCGCTTGCCGGCGAAGGCGGGGTCGGGGTGGCGGACGATGAGCGGGAGGCGGGCCACGCACGAGTTGAGGAGCGCCGCGGTCTTCTGCACGCAGCCCTCCTCGCCGAGGTGCGTGCCGTGGTCGGTGGTGAAGACGATGATCGTGTCGTCGAGAATGCCCAGCTTGCGCACGCCCTCGACGAACTTCCCCACGCGGTCGTCCACGAAGGAGCACTCGGCGGCGTAGAGGGCGCGGATGAAGGACAGGTCGTCGGGGCGGATGTCCTTGTGGCGGACGCCGTAGCCGAACATTGTCCGCTCGGCGGGATATTGGTCGGCGTACATCTGTTGGAATCGCTTCGGCGCGTCCCAGGGCTCGTGGGGGTCGAAGGTGTCAAGGAAGAGGAAGCAGCGGCGTTGGGAGCGGGCGTTGCGCTGGAGCCACGCCAGGCCGGCCGTGAGCGTGCGGGCGCAGAAATAGTCGTCCTCGGAGCGGAAGTCCTGTGTGTTCATGAGGTACTGGCGCATCCCCTGGTCGTAGCCGGGGTTCCAGAGGTGTGGGGGCATGTGCTTCTTGGGGTCGAACGCCTCGCGGGGGCCGCAACGGTAGGGGTCGGATTCCTGGCCGCGGACCCACTGCCAGGAGTTGAAGTGCTGGTGGAAGTTCATGCCCGGCTTGAAGTGGTGGTAGGTGTCGGCGATGAAGCCCGTGACGAAGCCCTTGCTGCGCAGCGTCCTGGCGAGATTCGGCTTGCCGCCCTTCATGGGAATCCAGCCGCCGAGCTTGCGCATGGGGATGATGCTCTTGCCGGTGTGGTAGACGCGACGGCAGGGGATGGTGGGGAGGCCGTCGGCGTAGGCATGGGCGAAGAGAGTGCCCTGGGCGGCGAGGCGGTCGAGGGAAGGCGTGCGGACGGTCTGGCTGCCATAGCAGCCGAGGTGGTCGGCTCGGAAGGTGTCGGCGACGATGAAGACGAGGTTCTTCGGCGCCTTCGCCTTGGCCAGCTTGGCCGGGAGCTGGGCCGCGAGGGCGCGGCGGGCGATGGGCGCCGCGGCGAGGCCGCCGGCCAGGGACTTCAAGAAGCCGCGGCGGCGGACCGACCTCTTCTCTCCTCCGATGGCGTTTTCGCCCATGCTACGGGTCTCCTTTCCTCTCCCCGCGTCGTTGTTTGTCGAGCGCCAGGTTAGCCATGCGGTCGGCGGCGGCGTTTTGCTCGCGCGGCACTTCGATGACCTGCCACCGCTCGAATTGCTCGAGGAGCTGGAGCGCCCGCGCGTGGAGCGGCTTCAGGTGCGGCGCCTTCACGCGGTAGCGCCCCTGAAGCTGGCGGGCGAGGAGCTGGCTGTCGAGGCTGAAGGTGACCTCGGTGGCGCCCAGCTCGAGGGCGCGCTCGGCGGCACGGATGACCGCCTGGTACTCCGCCACGTTGTTGGTGGTCTTGCCGATACACTCGCCGAAGTCGAGCAGGGCCTGCCCGCTCTCGTCCTCGATCACCACGCCGACGGCAGCCGGCCCGGGGTTGCCGCGCGCCGCGCCGTCGCACCGAGCCACCACGGCCAGATGCTCGCCGGCCCGCTGGGGCCGGGACGGGGAAGGTGAAGGTGAAGGGGGCCGGTGTTTCTCCCTTTCCCTTTCACTTCCCCTTTCACTCTCTTCAAGGCCGAGGCGGCGCCAGAAGGCGGCCAGCCGGGCGCGCGTGAGCGGGGGGTGTGCGGCCAGCAGCCGGTCTTCGTCGAGGCCCTGGCGGATGAACTCGGCAATCTCACGGTCGGACAGAACGGACAATCGGCTCTCCTGCTGATGAGAAACGCTTCTGGGCGTCGAGGTAGCTTTGGAGAAGAATCTGGGCGGACAGGCGGTCGCGGCGCTGCTTGCGCTTCGCGCGCGACAGGTTGCCCTGGAGCATGGCTCGGTCGGCCTGCACCGAGGTGAGGCGTTCGTCCCACATCACCACGGCGATGCCCAACGCGTCGGCGAGGGCGAGGGCAAACTCCTGCGAGAGCTTCGCTCGCGGCCCCTGGCTGCCGTCCATGTTGATGGGCATGCCCACGACGATGCGCTCGACCCCGTGCTCGTGGCACGCGCGGCGGATCGCCTCGGTGACGTCCTGGTCGGGGCCGCGGCGCTCGAGGGTGGGCAGGCCGCCGGCGATGAGGCCCGTGGAGTCGCTCGCGGCGAGGCCGATGCGTCGGTCACCGTAGTCGATTCCAAGAATGGTCATGTCGTGGCTCCGGGGATGTCTGAGGCAATGAGTGGCATCCCGCTAGAGGTACTTGTCCATCCGCCGGGCTTGGAGCTTCTCGACCAGTTTCTTGACCTCCTCGGCGCGTTCCCTCGGGCACACGAGCGTGGCGTCGGGCGTGTGGACGACCACCACGCCTTCCATGCCCAGGACGCCCACCAGGTGGTCGTCGTCGCTGATCACCAGCGTGTCGTCCGCGTCGTGGACAACGCACTTCCCGACCACCACGTTGCCCCGTTCGTCGGCCTCGTCGCTCCGCAGCGCGGCCACGGAGGCCCAGGAGCCCACGTCGCTCCAGTCGTAGTCGGCCTCCACCACGCGAATCGTCTCGGCGTGTTCCATGACGGCATAGTCGATGGAGATTTTCTCGAGCGGCTCGTAGGCCTCGCGGAGCACCGTCTCCTCGGACGGGGTCGCGATGGCGGCCTCGATGCGTTCGAGCGCGGCGTAAAGCTCGGGGGTGAACCGCCGCAGGCAATCGAGGATCACGTCGGCCCGCCAGCAGAACATCCCGCTGTTCCAGTAGTACTCGCCCGACGCGATGTACTCGTCGGCTACCTCGCGTGCGGGTTTCTCCCGGAAGCCGTGCACGTCGTAGACGGCGATGTCGCCCACGCTGCGCACCAGTGCGGCGCGGTGCACGTAGCCGTAGCCGGTGGCCGGATAGGTGGGTTTGATGCCGAAGGTCACGAGGCAGGCCTCCTCGGTGGCCACTTCGGCGGCGGCACGGGTCACCTCGAGGAACCGCGCGGCGGGCCGGATCACGTGGTCGGCCGCGAGGATGAGCATCACACCGTCGGGGTCCTCGCGGCGGATGTGGACGGCGGCCAGGCCGATGCACGCCGCCGTGTCGCGGCCAAAGGGCTCGGCGATGATGCGCGGTGGCGGGCCACTCACCCCCAGCCCGGCCAGCACGTGGCCCACCTGCGATTCGTGGGTGACGATGGTGGTGCGCTCGATGGGCACCAGGCCCTCCAGGCGCATCACGGTCTCGGCGATCATCGGCCGCGGCCCCGCAATCGAGAGCACCTGCTTGGGTCGAGCGGTGCGGCTCTGTGGCCAGAAGCGCGTGCCGCTGCCGCCCGCCATGATGACCGCGTGGACCATGGGTCTAGCCTCCTGCGATTTCCGCCGCCGCGTGGTGCGACGTGCTGAGCACAGTCGTCCGCTCGGCCACGAACGCCCGCCGCTCGCCGCCACGAAGCTCCAGTTCGATCCCCGCCACAGGGTCCACGGCCACCACCGTGCCGTGCCATGTGGCCCCCGCGCACTCCACCTCCACGTCCTCGCCCACGAGCGAGCCGCGCTGACGCCACGCCGCCGCCACCTGGTCCCAGGCGCCCTGCCCCGTCTGACGGTAGCGTGCGTCCAGGCGACGCAGCAGCGCCGCGGCCACTTCCTCGCGGACGAACGTGTGCCCCGCAGCCGCCGAGAGCGACGTGGCGATCGCGCGCACCGCCTCGGGAAACTCCGCCGGCGCCACGTTTACGTTCATCCCCACGCCCGCCACGCAGGCCGTGCCCGCGCCACCTCGGCGCTCGACGAGCACACCCGCCAGCTTGCGGCCGGCCACCATCACATCGTTCGGCCACTGGATGACGGCCTGGAGACCGGCCACCTCCTCGACCGCCTCGGAGGCGGCCAGCGCCGTGAGGGCGGTAAGATGAGCCGGCGTGATGGCTGGATCGGACGGACGCAGAACCACGGACATGAGCAGCCCCGCGCCCCGTGGGCAAAGCCACGTGCGGCCAAACCGCCCCCGCCCCTGCACCTGCTCCTCCGCGAAGTACACCGCCCCCTCGGCACACCCAGCGGTTGCCCAGGCCCACGCGATGTCGTTGGTCGAAGATACGCTGCTCAGCGAACGCACCGGGCCGATGAGCGCCTGAGGGTCGAGAAGCTTCTGGATGGCGGCAACGTCGAGCATGCGGGCCTTACACTCCAATGGAGCAATTCTAGCCTTTCGCGCAGGATCGCGCAAGCACACCGCGAACGGCCGCGACCCACGGTTGACGGCGCCCGCCAATCGGCTATACTCGTGCTGGATTCTCGCAGGGAACGGCGTGTGAACGGAGCGGTGGTGAACGCCTCAGACCTCGCAGGCAAGCGTGTGACCGTGATGGGCCTCGGCCTCCTGGGCGGCGGCGTGGCCGTGGCGCGCTTCCTCGCGCAGCAGGGGGCCTCCGTGACGGTCACCGACCTCAAGAGCGCCGAGACCCTCGCCGCCTCGGTGGCCCAGCTCGACGGCCTGCCCGTCCGCCTCCGCCTCGGCGAGCACGTGGACGCCGATTTTGCCGAGGCCGACCTGCTGATCGTCAATCCCGCCGTGCCCGACACCTCGCCCTACCTGGCCAAGGCACGCGCGGCCGGCGTGCCCCTCGACACCGAGATCAACCTCTTCTTCAAGCTCTGCCCCGCCACCATCGTGGGCGTCACCGGCAGCAACGGCAAGTCCACCACCGTGAGCCTGCTCCACCACATCCTCCAGCGCGGCCCGCGGCAGGCCTGGCTCGGCGGCAACATCGGCCGCTCCCTGCTCGGGGACCTCGGCGACATCGCCCCCGACCACCTCGTCGCGCTCGAGCTCTCCAGCTTCCAGCTCGAGCGACTCGAAGCCACCGGCCTCAGCCCCGCGGTGAGTGTGGTGCTCAACATCTCCGACAACCACCTCGACCGCCACGGCACGCTCGAAGCCTACGCCCGCGCCAAGCAGCCCATCGTCGCCAACCAGCGCGAAGGCGACGTGGCGCTCCTCAACGCCGACTGCCCCATCGTCTCCACCTGGGCGCCCCACTGCCCTGGCACCGCGCTCTTCTTCAGCGCCCAGCGTCCCCTCCAGCGCGGCGTGTGGCTCGATGGCGAGCGCGTGCTCTGGCGCCACGACGGCGCTGCCCAGCCGCTGTTCGCCCGCGCCGACCTGAAGCTCCCCGGCCCCCATTTCCTCGCCGACGCCATGGCCGCTGCCGGCGCCGCGGCCCTCTGCGGTGTCGAGCCCGCCGCCATCGCCGACGCCGTCCGCTCCTTCCACGGCCTGGAGCACCGCCTGGAGTTCGTCCGCGAGCTCGATGGCGTGCGGTACTACAACGACTCGAAGGCCACCACGGCGCCCGCCGCCATCGCTGCCCTCGAGGCCTTCGACTCCCCCGTGGTGCTCATCGCCGGCGGGTCGGACAAGAAGCTCGACTACCACGGATTCGGCCGCACCATCTGCTCCCGCGCGCGAGCCGCCGTGCTCCTGGGCCAGACCGCGCCCCAGGTGCGACAAGCCATCGAGGCACACGGCAGCATGCCGGTTCACATGATGGACGACCTGCCAGGCGCCGTGCTCCAGGCCCGCCGCGTGGCGCAGCCGGGCGACGTAGTGGTCCTTTCGCCCGCCACCGCCAGCTACGATATGTTCCAGAACTTCGAGGAGCGGGGAGCCGTGTTCAAGCGCCTGGTCATGGAGTTGAAGCCATGATGCGCGTCAAAATCTGCGGCATCACCCGGCCCGAGGACGCGCTGGCTGCCGCCGCCGCCGGCGCCGACGCCATCGGCCTCGTGTTCGCCGAAAGCCCTCGCCAGGTGACCGTGGAGCAGGCCGCCGCGATCCTCCGCGTGCTGCCCCCCTTCGTCACCCCCGTGGCGCTCTTCGTGGACGCGACGGCCGATGCGGTGCGCGAGGTCTGCGGCCCGCTTGGCATCCGCACCGTGCAGCTTCACGGCGACGAGCCGCCGGCCGTGGCGGAAGCCCTCGCCGACTGCTGCCTGGTGAAGGCCTTCCGCATCGGCAGCGCCGCGGACATCGCTGCCGTCGCCGGCTACCCCGCGGCCGCCTACCTCCTGGATTCGCGCGTGGCAGGCAGGAGCGGCGGCACCGGCACAGCCTTCGATTGGCAACTGCTCCGCGGCGTCGCGTGGGACAAGCCGGTGATCCTGGCCGGCGGCCTCAACCCCGGCAACGTGGCGCAAGCCGTCCGCAAGGTGCGGCCCTACGCGGTCGACACGTC
>JADHXT010000201.1 GCA_016782825.1 Candidatus Brocadiia bacterium
TGCTCCTCGGCTGGCGGATCGAGAGCGCCTGTGTGCTCGCTGGCAAGGCGGGTCGTGCAGCGCACCTTGCCCGTCGCGGGGTCGAGGCCGTACAGCACAATGCCGCCGTCGACGTACGACGACCTGCCCGCGGCCACATAGGCGATGCCGTCGCAGACGAGCACGCTGCCATGCAGCGGCCAGAGCGACTCGATCTGCTCATACGCCACCGCGCTCATCCTCTCGGGGGCCGCGAGGAACCGCCAGGCCAGGGCGCCGTCCGACGCCCGAAGGCAGTACACCCATCCATCCCGCGACCCAAAGAGGGCGAGCCCCCCAACCAGCGTCGGCGGCGAGTCCACCCGCCCGCCGGCCGCGAACCGCCACAGGGCCTTGCCGCTCCGCGCGTCGCGCGCGTGGACCGTGTGGGCATCGACGTCGGCGACGAACAGCTTGCCATCAGCCGCGGTCACGCTGCTCAGCCGGCCGCCGACCTTGGCACTCCAGAGCGGCTTGAGTTCTGTGGGGAGCGCGGATGCCGTTGAGCCCGAGCGGGCCACATCCCCTCGATAGGTCCACCAACTGCGTGGTTCCGGGTTCCGGGTTTCAGGTTTCGGGCCTGCCAGGTAGGCGCTTCCCTTCTCGAGGCGCTCTTCCCGAAACCCGGAACCCGGAACCTGGAACCGCCCCTTCGGCGCGAGCGCCCAGAACCCCGACAGCTTGGCTTCCATGTAGCACCCACACGAATGAGGCGGGGCATAGATCAGGCCGTTGCAGGGGGTGATGCCGACGCGGCAGGTGGCGCGGACCCAGTTGTTCCGGGCGTGGTCTTCGCCCGTCAGGTCGAACATCTCGATGCCGCGCTTGGCCGTGATGACGTAGCGGCTGGTGGCCTTGCCGGGGTAGCAGCGGTAGTGGTGGCCGTCGGTCCACAGCCGCTCGAGCACGGCTCGCGTTCTCTTGACGGCTCCCGTGCGCAGGTCGCGGGGCTGCGCGAAGTCGGGGCCGAGCCACACCACGCCCTCCGAGATGTAGATCTCGCCGGGCATGCTCTCCAGACCGGGCATGTAAGGGCTGCGCCACAGCACGCGGCCGTCGTCGGCCGACAGAGCGGCCAGCTTCCCTGCGTACTCACGGACGCGGGGATGGGAGCCCAGGTACTCGTACTTGTCGCGATCCAGGACCTTTGGGTCCGTGCCGCCGTATGAGCACAGCACGACGCCGTCGCGCACGAGGAGGCGCTCGCGCGGCCAGCGGAGCTTGATCTTCTTCTGCGGGCCGGCGAGGGGGGTCCGCCACAGCCTCTTGCCCCCGTCGGCCGAGAGGCAGACCACGCTTCGGTCGGTCTTGACGAACACCTTGCCGTCCGCCGCCGCGAGGGTGAGTGGCACGATGGCCCCCTCGGCCTGCGGTTCCCACTGCCACAGCCGCTTGCCCGAGTCGGCCCGCAGCGCCAGGAGCGTCTGCTGCTGGCTGACCACGAGGAGGGAGTTTCCGTCCTTGATCGCCTCCTGCAAGGCCGCGGTGCCCGGGTAGGTCCGGACGGCCGCGCCCGTCGCGGCGTCCAGCGCGCTGAGCGGCTGGTCGGGGCCGAGTGGGGCATAGATCTCGTCGCCATCGGCGATGAGTGTACGCCACACGAGCTCGAGGCGGCGAGCGGAGTCCGCGACCTGGAGCGGCTTCTTCCACAAGAGCACGCCGCTGAAGCCGTCGCGGGCCGCCAGCATCCAGCGGCTGGGAGCCTTCATGTTCGACGTGCCGGCCTCATCGACCATGTAGAAGAGCCGTCCGCGGGCCGAGACCACCGCGCGGATGGTCGGGTTCGTGCCCTTGTCGGAGTGGTGATGCCGCGTCCATTGCGGCCCGGCGAGCCATTGCATGTGACGCGGCGGCCCGGCCACGCGGTCCTCGGCCAGAGCGTTGTTGTCGGGACCGTGGAGAAAGTGGGTCCACTCGTCGATCTCCTGCGGGACGGGCTTGGTGAACTGCGACCACCCGCTCAGACCCGCAGGAGGCCGAGTGTCAAGTGTCAACGCCGGCCGCCGACGGCCGGGTCGAGTGTCAAGTGAGCCATCCGCAGCGAGCAGCACCCCTCGGGGGGCGAGCACGCGAGCGATCTCCTCACTTGACACCTGACACTTGCCACTTGCCACTACCAGGTTCACCAGGCTGTCGACATAGGGCAGGTGGCCGCCCGACGCGGGCGGTCGCAGTTTGCCCGAAGCGGGCAAACTGCCAAGCTCCCCGCCCGTTGGCGGGGAGCCGCCGTCGAAGGCGTCGACCGACACCTTGCCGTAGAGGCCGAGCTTGCGGATGCGCTCGCGTGCCTGCGCCACCTTGGCGGGGTCGGTGTCGAGCCCGTGGACGACGTAGCTGTCGCTGGCCAGAAGCGCGGCCGTGAGCCTGCCGTCGCCGCAGCCGAGATGGACGACGAGGCCGCCTCGGACGCCGGCCGCCTTGAGGATGGATTCAGCATCGGCGCCGTACGCGGCGCCACGGAGCGCGAATGCCAGCACCAACAGCGCGCGGATCCAGTTGCGCGTCATGGGCATCGTCCCTCAGGATGGGTCACTTGGCCGGGGTCAGCTCCAGCTTCCACACGTTGACGGCCTTCCAGGTCGCGGGCTCGGCTCGATCCGCAGGTGGAGAGTGCAGTATAGCGGATTCTGCTTCCAGGCGTAACTCACGGCGATGGGCTGATCGACCTTCCTGCACTCGAGAACGACCGCGTCCTTGCCGACGACCTGCCCTCCTTCCCTCAAGTGTAATAAAGGGTCACGGGTATTGCCATGCCGCCCATGGGACGCTACAATCAGGGGACGGGAGGCATGGGACGTGCCGTGTCCGCTGACCCATGTCCTGGGGCATGTTGTGGCCCGATGAAACGAATGCTGCTGGGAATCGCGCTGTTCGCTGTCGCCGCTGACAGCCAGGGTGCGGCAGCGCGAGTCCCCCACCCCTTCGAGAGCGCGGCCGAGATCGCCGCGGCGGACCCCATCGACACCCACGTGCTGGCGACCCTGCGCACGCACGGCATCAAGCCGGCGAACCTGTGCTCCGACGGGCTCTTCCTCCGGCGGGTCTATCTCGACGTCATCGGCACGCTGCCCACCGCCGCCGAGGCCCGCACCTTCCTGCGCAACGGCAGCCCCAACAAGCGCGCCGCCCTGATCGACGCGCTCCTGAAGCGGGACGAGTTCGCCGACTACTGGACGCTCAAGTGGTGTGACCTCCTGCGGGTCAAGGCCGAGTTCCCCATCAACCTCTGGCCCAACGCCGTGCAGGCCTACCGCCGCTGGATTCACGACGCCCTCAAGGAGAATCGGCCCTACGACCAGTTCGCCCGAGCGCTGCTGACGTCGAGCGGGAGCAACTTCCGCGTGCCGGAGGTCAACTTTTACCGCGGCATGCAGGATCGCAAGCCCGCCGGGATGGCCGAGGCGGCGGCTCTGACCTTCATGGGCACGCGGATGGCGAAGTGGCCCGAGGATCGGCAGGCCGGCATGACGGCCATCTTCTCACGGGTCCTCTGCAAGGGCACGGCGGAGTGGAAGGAGCAGATCGTCTGCCTCGACCCGTCGAAGACCGACCCGCTCGAGGCCGTGCTGCCCGACGGCACGACGCTGCGGGTCAAGCCCTTCGAGGATCCGAGGCGGGCCTTCGCCGACTGGCTGATCCGGCCCGAGAACCCGTGGTTCGCGCGGAACATTGTCAACCGCGTGTGGGCCTGGCTGCTCGGCCGCGGGATCATCCACGAGCCCGACGACATCCGGCCCGACAACCCGCCCGTGCACCCCGAGGGGCTGGTGTACCTCGAAAAGGAGCTGGTGAAGGCGAACTACGACCTCCACCACATCTTCCGCCTGATCCTCAGCTCGCGCACCTACCAGCAGTCGCCGATCCCGCGCAGCGGCCATCCGAAGGCGGAGGCGATGTTCGCGCACTATCCCGTGCGGCGGCTCGGCGCCGAGGTGCTGATCGACGCGCTGTGCCAGATCACGGGGACGGCGGAGCGCTACCAGAGCCCCATCCCGGAGCCCTTCACCTTCATCCCCGAGCACCGGCGCTCCATCGCGTTGGCCGACGGCAGCATCACGAGCCCGTTCCTCGAGATGTTCGGGCGGCCGTCCCGCGACACGGGCCTCGAGTCGGAGCGCAACAACAACCCGTCGGCGCGCCAGCGGCTGCACCTGTTGAATTCGAGCCATATCCAGCGTAAGATCGAGCAGGGGCCGAAGCTCAGCAGGCTGATCGCGGCCGGCCCCAGCAAGCCGAAGACGACCGCAGTGCAGCTCTACCTGACCATCCTCTCCCGCTATCCGACGGAAGAGGAGTTGGCGACCGTGAAGCAATACAGTCGGGACGAGGAGACCCGGGGCGAGAAGGCCTTCATCGACCTGACTTGGGCGTTGATCAACAGCTCGGAGTTCCTGTACCGACACTGAGGTGACGGCATGAACACGAAACGCGGCTCGAGGGTCTCGCGTCGGGACGTCCTGCGCGGGGGCGTGTGTGGCGCGGCGGGTCTGGTCATCGGCAGCGGGCTGCTCGGCCGCGCCGAGGCGGCCGCCCCGACGGGCAAAGCCAAGTCGGTCATCCAGCTCTGGATGTGGGGCGGGCCGCCGCACCTCGACACCTTCGATCCCAAGCCCGACTCGGGCGAGCCCTATCACGGCCCGCTCGGCGAGGTGGTCGAGACCAACGTGCCCGGCGTCAAGATCAATGCGGCGCTGCCGCTGCTGGCGCAGCAGGCCGACAAGTACTCGATCATCCGCTCCATGACCCACGGCATCAACGGCCACGAGACGGCGGCCTACATCACCCAGACGGCGCGGAACGCGGGCGGCAGGACCGTCTATCCGAGCATCGGTGCCGTGGTGTCGCTCTTCAAGGGCTACAAGGCGGGCTACAAGGGCCTCATCCCGCCCTACGTGGTGCTCACGCGGCCCCAGGGGCGCTTCTCCGAGGCAGGCTTCCTGGGCTCGAGCTACAAGCCCTTCGCCACCGGCGGCGACCCGGCGAGGCCAGTTTTCATCGTCGAGGGCATCGCCGCCCCGGGCATCTCGCGGGAGCGCCAGGAGCTGCGCCGCGGCCTGCTCCACAAGCTCGACGCCCTCAACGGCTCGCTGAAGGGCAACCCGAAGCTCGCGGCCCTTCGCAAGTGCGAGGACAACGCCTACGACCTGATCCTCGGCGAGGCCGGCAAGGTCTTCGACCTCTCCGGCGAGGACCAGGAGCTGCGCGAGCAGTATGGCCTCAACACCTTCGGCCAGTCGTGCCTGGTCGCCCGTCGGCTCGTCGAGAGCGGCATCCCCTACGTGACCATCAACTACGGCGGCTGGGACACCCACAAAGAGAACTTCAAGGCCATGCGCACGAAGCTGCCCCAGCTCGACGGCGCCATGGCGACGCTGCTCCAGGACCTCAGCGACCGCAAGCTGCTCGACAGCACCATCGTGTGGTGGGGCGGCGAGTTTGGCCGCACGCCGAAGATCGCCTGGGGCTCGCCGTGGAACGGCGGCCGCCATCATTTCGGCGCCTGCTTCTCGTCGGTGCTGGCGGGCGGCGGCTTCAAGGGCGGCCAGGTGGTCGGCGAATCCGACGCCAAGGGCGAGACGGTCAAGGAGCGGCCCGTCTATCCGTGCGACGTCATCGGCAGCATCTACGAGCAGCTCGGCATCGACCCCGACGGCACCCTGCCCCATCCTCAGAACCAGGCGATCCACCTCACCCCCCGGAAGGATGAGGGCTACAAGATGGGCGGCCGCCTCAACGAGCTCGTGTAAGCGGCATTCCCATGGGGCCTCTGGGAGGGCGAGGCTCCTGCCGAGCCGACGCCCGCCTTTTGCGGGCGTCCGTCTCGGTGTCACGCGCTGCCCCGTTCGCGGCTCAGCGGGAGCTTCGCCCTCCCACGCCTCTCCCGCCGAGCGTCATCCTGAGACGGGCACTACCCGACGGAGCACCCAATGAGCCGCGTACTCCGATGGCAGATTGGCCTGTGTCTGGTCGCGGTCATCGCGGCCGCGCGGGCAGAGGAAGGCCCGCATATCGGCTACGTCTACCCCGCCGGCGGCCAGCAGGGCACCGTCGTGGAGGTCGCCATCGGCGGGCAGAATCTCGCCGGCGTGCGCGAGGCATATGTCACCGGCGACGGCGTCCAGGCCAAGGTGGTCGGCTACCTCCGCAACCTCTCGCAGGGCCAGCTCAACCAGTTGGCCGAGAAGCTGCGGGAGGCGAGCTCGCTCAGAAGCCAGAGCGCGACCCTGAAGATGGACCCCATGGCCGCGATGCGGATGCGCGGCGGGGCCTCGAAGAAGCCCATGACCAAGATGAAGCCGCTCTCCCGGGCCGAGATGAAGGCGCGGCGGGAAAAGGCGGGGAAGCTCGGCCTCCTCGCCGCCAAGGCCGGCGACCAGTTCCAGACCCTCGCCCGGCAGCTTGGGCTCAAGGACGCGAGCTTGCGGGGCTACTACGTGCTCCGCCAGCGGCTCGCCGATCCCAAGCGGCAGCCGAACCCCCAGATCGCCGAGACCGCCACCGTGCGGCTCACGGTGGCCAAGGACGCCAAGCCCGGCATCCGCGAGCTGCGGCTCCGCACCGCCTCGGGGATCTCAAATTCCATCTTCATCCAGATCGGCAAGCACCGCGAGTAC
>JADHXT010000202.1 GCA_016782825.1 Candidatus Brocadiia bacterium
CTTCGGCCAACTGAAGATCCAGAGGGCCTCACGCTGGGAACAGCGGCTTCCGACGCCAGGGCGGCATCCGTTCCTGGTCATTCCGAGCGAAGTCGAGGAATCTGGCTGAGCGCAGCGCGGCGCCCGAGGGTAGCCCCTGGGTCCATCTGCGGCCAGATTCCTCGGCTTCGGCCGTCGGGAGACGGCCTCCGCTCGGAATGACCCGATTCTGCTGCCGTCCCGCCTCCGGGCGCCCTCATTTGGCTGAAGTGTTACAAAGGGGAGAGGTTCGGAGCTGGCAGGGCCCTGATTGGAAACGTGTGGCGGATGTGGTATAATCACGGCCCCCCGAAGAGGGGAGTGGAGTGACGGGCGACCCTCCGCAGAGAGCCTCGTGGGCTCTCTGTCACTGTTCGGCGGATACACTGCGAATGGTGCGGATCCTTCATCGGTACGTGCTGCACGAGCTGGCCCGGAGCTTCCTCCTGGCCTTCTTCGCGCTGATGATTATCATGATGCTCGGCGGCATCTACAAGCCCCTGAGCATGGGGTTTAGCCTGAGCCAACTGCTTCGGTTCATGCCTTACCTGCTCCCCTATGCCCTGCCGTGGGTCATTCCGGCGGCGCTGCTCACAGCCACACTGATGACCTACGGCCGGCTGTCGGCCGACAACGAGCTGATGGCCACCGAGGCCAGCGGCCTGCCCATCCGCTACATGTGCTACCCCGCGATCGTGGCCTCGCTGGCGGTCGTGGCCTGTGGCCTGCCGATGAACTCTCAGTTCATCCCCTACTGCCGCACGATGCAGAAGCGGGTGATCGCCGACGCGATCGCCGAGCGTCCCTTCGCCATCGGCACGCTCGGGAGCGAGGAAACCATCAAGATGGGCGACTTCCGCCTCTTCGTGGCCAGCATCGAGGACGACGTCCTTCACAAAGTGTTGGTCATCGCCCCGATGGAGGATCCGGCGGAGGAACCCGAGGACTCGGGTAAGAAGAGGGCCGCCGCCACCACGCCGAAGCCTGCACGCCGGGTGCAGGTGTACCGTGCGGACGAGGCCCACTACTCGGTCGACAAGGAGAAGCACGTCATCCGCATCGCGCTCAAAGACGCGCGCTATACCATCGTGACCCCCAACGAAAGCGCGTCGGGCTGGCTCGACCTGAAGGCCGAGGAGCAGACGATCACGATCCCGATCGCCACCGGCTCGGGGCATCTCCGCACGGCCCGCTCGGAGTTGTACTCCCACGAGCTGGAAACCGAGGCCGCTGCACTGCAGGAGCTCCTCGCGTCGGGCACCGTGCCGGAACGCCGGGTGCCCGACACCATCAAGCGCCGCTGCTCGCTTCTGACCGAGATCCATCGGCGCGAGGCGCTGGCCTTCTCGTCCTTCGTGTTGTGTCTGCTGGGTGTGCCCCTGGGCATCCTGATCCGCCGCGAGAGCAAGCTGGCTTCGTTCTCCGTCGCCGTGCTGGTCTTCCTTGCCCTCTACTCGCTGCTGGTGGGCGGCGAAGCCCTCGCCATGCAGCAGGTGCTCTCGCCACGGGTGGCGCTCTGGGGGCCAGACATCATTATGGGCACGCTGGGGCTGGGCTTCCTGCTCCACACGTTCCGCCGCTGAGAGAGGGACTGCACCGTGCTGGGACGCCGCCTGGACCGCTACGTCACGTCCTTCTTCGTGTGGCACTTTCTGCTGTGCCTGGTGGCCGTGGTGGGCCTGTACGTCGTGGTCGACACGTTCACCGAGCTCGACGAGTTTGCGAAGGACCGTGGGGTGTGGGAACAGGCCCGCTGGATCGGGCTGTATCACCTCTACCACATTCCACTGCTCCTGGGGCAGTTCCTGCCCATCATCACGCTGCTGGCGGGCATCATCTCCTTCGGCCGGCTGGCCAGCTACAACGAGCTCAACGCCATGAAGGCCGCCGGCATCAGCCTGTACCGCACGGTGGCCCCCGTGTTTGGGTGCACCCTCATCATCGGTGCCCTGGCGTCGGCCAACCAGGAGTTCCTCATCCCGAGGCTCGAGGGGAGGATCCGCGCCGTGGAAATCCAGGCCAAGGCAGGCAATGTGTCGAGGAACCTCTGGGTCTACGAGGAAGACACCCGCACCACGATCGAGGCCGAGCGGCTCGACACGAAGGCCGAGGGCGTGCAGGTGCGCCGTGTGGAGATCGTGGCCGACCCCGAGGTGACCCCCGACGGGCAGCTTCTGCCCTCGAGCGCCGTGCGCGCCGCCCACGCCGTGTGGGTGCGCAACTGGCTCTTCCTGTTCGATGGCCACGTGGTGGACGCACAGAAGAGCAAGCACCCGTTCCTCTGCCGAATCGTGCGGTGCGCCATCGACGTGGCGGACTTCGATCGGGACGCCGCCCGCAGGGGGCGCCTGTCGGATGGCACGCCGGCCCACCTGTTGCGTGGAGCCAGCGCGCTGCCCGCCCTGCAATTCGTGCGGCCCACGGCTAAGGGCAAAGAGCCCAAGGCCGTTCGCGACCCTCTGGGCAAGCAGCCCTTGAGCATCCAGTTTGCCGAGGTGGAGCTCATCGCGCGCTACCGGCTCATCATCAACGGCCACCTTACGGCCTCGTATGCGGGCGAGGACACGCAGCCCCCCCTCGCCTTCGCCGTGGCCCTCTGGCACGACAACCAATGGCTCGGCCAGGCGCAAACCTACACCGAGCAGGCCAAAGGCACGCCGGAGAGCCGCCGCCAGCTCATCGTCTACGACGGCGACCCACTGCCCATCCATGCCTCGCCGGTGCAACTGGCAGAGAAGAAGGTCGACCCGGCGATGAAGAGCTTCGCCTACCTGCTGAACAAGGCACGGGAGAACCCCCGCAACCAGCGGCTCCGCCAGTGGCTCTTCGTGCAGCTCCATTCGCGGCTCGCCTTCCCCCTGGCCAACTTCGTGCTGCTCCTCATGGCCATCCCCCTGCTCTTCCAGCAGGAAGGCGGCAAGAGCACCTGGATCGGCGTGGGCCTGGCCCTGCTGGTGAGCCTGTGCTACTACTTCTTCACCTACTTCTGCCAGTTCGTCGGGCAGGACCCCCACGGCGTGTTCGCCGGGATACCCGCCCTGGCCGCGTGGCTTCCCATCGTCGTGTTCGGTGTCGGCGGGGGCATCCTGTTCTCGAACGTCAACACGTAGCCGCGCCCTCGCCGCACCCGTCGCGTCCGCCCCACCGCCCCTGTTGAGCGTGCGCCGCCGTGCTCGACCTCGCTGCCTTCCACAGCCCCCTGTTCACCGATGCCTACGCCGGCATCCTGTCGCGTGCCGAAGGCGTCGCCGAGCCCCCAGCCACCTATATCCACGCCGCCACCGCCACCGTCCGCGAGCGCCTGGTGCGCTGCGTGTGGTTCGACCAAACCCTCGCCACCGACCGCCTGCGCACCGACGACGGACGCAAGCTCCGCGTCCTGTCGCCCGGCTGGTGGAACCTCGAGGCCGGCCCCGACTTCCGCAACGCCGCCCTCCGCCTTTCCGGCGGCCCCGTGGTCAAGGGCGACGTCGAGGTGCATCTCCACAGCGGACTCTGGCGCGCCCACGGCCACCACACCGACCCCAACTACAACGGCGTCGTCCTCCACGTGCTGCTGCACAACGACGGCGGCTCCACCGGCGTCACCACCGCCGCAGGCACCGCCGTGCCGCAGCTCACCCTCGACCCCTACCTCACCGTGCCCCTCACCGACCTGGCCGAAGCCGTCGACCCCGCCGAGTATCCCGAGACCAGCGACGCCGCCGCCGGCCGCTGCCAGAAGCTCATCGCCGAGGGCAAGGCCACGCCCGAGTGGCTCACCACCTTCCTCGACCACGCCGGCGACCAGCGCATCGCTGCCAAGGCACGCCGCCTGGCCGCTCGCGCCGCCGGCGACGACGACCAGCTCCTCTACGAGGCCATCGCCGAAGGCCTCGGCTACAAACGCAACGCGGCGCCCATGCGCCAGCTCGCCCGCGCCCTGCCCCTCGACGCCCTCGCCCCTCGCCTCGCGCAGCGCCCAGACGATGTGCCCGTCGCACTGGCCGCCGAGGCCCTCCTGTTTGGCATGGCCGGGCTCCTCCCCGGCGCGGGCTCCATCGAAGACCCCCAGGCGGCGAGCCACGTCGAGCAGCTCCACCCGCTCTGGGCGCAGCTCGGCTCCGACCTGGCCGACGACGCCCTCGACGCGGCTCAGTGGAGCTTCGACGGCACCCGCCCCACCAACTTCCCCACCCGCCGCGTGGCCGCCCTCGCCCAACTGGCCGCCGCACACACCACCGTGGGCATCAGCCACGCGCTCCGCCGCTCCCTCGCCGGCTTCGCACAGTCCACCACCACGGCCAGGGAGCTGTCGCGCCGCCGCGCGCAGTTCCTCGACTTCTTTCTCTCGCTCAGCAACCCCTTCTGGAACATCCGCAGCACCTTCGGCTCCCGTCCGTCGCCGCGGCCCATGCGGCTCGTCGGCACCGACCGCGCCCACACCATCGTCATCAACGCCCTGCTGCCCGCCCTCCTCTTCCAGGCCCGCCGCGACGTCGACCGCCCCTTCGAGGAAGCCCTCCACCGCTTCTACGCCCACTACCCCAAGCTCCCCAGCTCCAGCGTCACCCGCGCCATGGCACTCAAGCTCTTCGGCCGGCCCGAGAGCGAAGTGAAGCTGCTGCGCAGCGCCCGCCGCCAGCAGGGCCTCTACCAGCTCTACGGCGACTTCTGCAACTCCCCCCACACCACCTGCGCCCAGTGCCCCCTCGCCCGGCTGCTGGAAACCTGAAGCCGGCCCCCGGACGGAAGGGCTACCACGGCCGATGCGCCAAGAGCGAGCGCCTGGGCGACGCTGTCGCGTGAGCGAGAGCGCCATTTGGGGCGCACCGTTCGATTCGTGGCGGCCACCAGCCCGACGACACACGTCGTAGGAGAACTTGACACCTGCCGCGTGGCGGGGTATCCATAGACACGGCGCCCCGATCTTCGCCCGCCACCCGCCGCACTTTCTAAGTGACGTTCACACCTGCCTCACCAATTGAGTAAGGCGTCTGCGGATTATGCCTAACGCTTCTAACACCCCTAACGACACAGCCCATATCCCCCACGGGAGTCATACTCAAGGGCGCTTGATGCCGCCTTGTGTCGGGCGAGCCGCCTGCCTACAATGTGGGCGGTCCCCCCGACAACTCACGGAGAAATGCATGTCTCGACATCGGAACGGCATCACCCAGTTCGCTCTCCTTGCGATCATCCTTCTCTCGAATACCGCCCAGGCGGGGGCGACGCTGACGGCCAAGGGCCTGTGGGACATGCTGGCGCTGCCGCAGCCGAAATACTCCTTCACAGGCTGGGGCGGCGGCGGGGGATTGGGGGGAGGCAGGGGCTGGGTCGACCGCACAAACCCGGCGCCGAACTTGCCTGTGGCCAAGACGTTCAAGATCGGTGTGAAGAGGGACTACTCCCCCAAGGGAGACGAGGCCTTCAAGCACGATACGACACCTGCACTCGAGATGCTGGTCCACGAGTTTGGCACGGCGGCAGAGGCGGAGACGGCATGGAAGGACGGCTTCGACGGGCGATACGTCGGGAGACAGCGGGGCCCCACGGCAGCAGAGCGACTCGCCAAACTGCACGCTTGGATCAACCAGATCGGCCAACCCAGCGCGGCCAGGCGTCGGGCGATGATCGAGGCGCAGGTGGAGATCCCGCCCCCTGGCACCGTGATCTTGCACCTGAAGACGAGTGATAAGCGTTTGGAGGACATTAAGTTAGGTTCCGTCAAGGGCGAGTGCGGGACGAGCGTGGAGGGCGATTCGTGGTTGAAGGACTCCGTCCAAGACGGGGCCAAGCGGCGCCGCGTCATCAGCGAGTTCTGGAGCGGCACGGTCCTCACGAGGACGATCATCACCGAGCGAGAAACGAAGGCCACGATCTCGGAGAACGGGAAAACAAGACTCGACCTGGATAAGGATGGGAACCCGAAGACCTTGTACATCTACGAGAAGAGGACCAGCCGGAAGTTCGTCGGGAGTCGGGCGGTCCAGCGGAGGGAATTCGAGTTCTTCCTCGTCCACAACTGCGTCGTCATCGCCCAATGGTACGACCTCCTTGGGTTTGGCGGCGTGCCCAAGGCATACCCGCCGGAGTGGAAGGCGACCATTGTCCCGCTCCTGGAGAAGCTCTCGGGGGGGAAGCTCCCACCACAGGAGCCGGACGAGGAGGCGGAGCGGGTCGAGACCCTCCACGTCCACGCCGACGGCTACCGTCCCACGTCGCTGAAGGTGACCCTCCCCGCGAGTACCGACGGCTGGAGTGTGACGGGCATGATCACGGATGGGAAGGTCGGCATCGCGAACGCCGTCCTCCGCTGGGCCAGCAGCAGCACGACCACCCGGAGCGGGGCGAACGGGAAGTTCGTGAAGCGCTTCGGCAAGCAGGGCGCCAAACCGACCGATGTGCCGCAGGACGTCCAACTCGCCAAGTCGCCGCCCATCAAGTTCGCCGTCATGGAAGGCAAGGTGCAGCACCCCTTCATCCCGTTCCCCATCGCGGGGGAGAACCGCACGGTCCAGCTCGTCTTCACGCCGGCCGCCGCTGGTTCGCTGGCCAAGCACCGCGGGACCATCGCCTTCCGAAACGCGAAGAAGCTGCCTTTCATCACCCTCGACGCGAAGCCCCAGACGCT
>JADHXT010000203.1 GCA_016782825.1 Candidatus Brocadiia bacterium
GGTGTGGGGGAGGAAAGCCCTTTTTCCAAAAGGGTTTCCTCCCCCACGATTCGTCATGGTATCAGGGCTTCGGCCACTTTGCGGATGGCGGTGGCCATGTCGGCGACGTCGGCGGGGGCGAAGTGTTCGTGGATGGTGAGGACGAGCATCTGCTGGAGGAGGTGGTGGGTGCGGGGGCAGAGCTGGTCGTCGTAGGCGATCTGGCGTCCGCCGTGGCAGCCGTCGAGCGGGTGGGAGGAGGAGCCGAAGGTGGTGCGTTCGGCGAGGGACTCCATGCACAGGAAGATGGGCTTGCCGATGTAGCCGTGGCCGCAGGGGATGCCTTCGGCGCGGAGAGCCTCGGCGAAGCGCGCGGCGTCGCCCTCGACGACTCGGAGGCCGTAGTGCCAGTAGGTGTGCCAGCCGCCGGGGGTGACGGGGGAGGGCAGGATGCCGGGCACGTCGGCGATGGCGGCGGAGAGCTGCTCGCCGAGGTCGTGGCGGGCCTGCACCACGGCGGGGAGCTTCTCGAGCTGGGCCAGGCCCACGGCGCCCTGGAGTTCGGTCATCCGGTAGTTGAGGCCGAGGAAGGGATAGCGGCGCGCGCCGGGCTTGCGCGTCCAGCCCTTGTCGCGGAACCGGCTCATGCGGTCGGCCAGCTCGTCGTCGTCGGTGATGGTCATGCCGCCGTCGCCGGTGGTCATGTGTTTGGACTGCTGGAAGCTGAAGCAGCCGATGCGGCCGAGGGTGCCGCAGATGCGGTCGTGGTAGCGGGTGAGGTGTGCCTGCGAGCAGTCCTCGATGAGGGCGATGCCGTGGCGGCGGGCGATGTCGCACAGGGCGTCGAGGTGGCACGGGTTGCCGGAGAGGTGAACGGCGAGGATGGCGCGGGTGCGTGGGGTGATGGCGGCTTCGACGCTGGCGGGGTCGAGGTTGTGGGTCTCGTCCACTTCGGGGAAGACGGGCACGGCCTGTTGGAAGAGGATGGGGAGCACGGAGCCGGCATCGGTGATGGGGGGCACGATGATCTCGTCACCGGGGTCGGGATTGAGCGCGCCGATGGCCACGTGGATGGCGGCGGTGCCGGAGGTGGAGGCCACGGCGTGGCGGACGCCATACGTGTCGGCGAAGCGGCGTTCGAGTTCGGGCACCATGGTGCCGCTGGGGCCGAAGAGGTTCTGCGAGCGGAGGGCTTGGGTGACGAGCTCGATCTCGCGGTCGCCGAAGGGCTGGCGTGGAGGGAAGGGCGCGGTGCGAACGGGCGGGCCGCCGTCGATGGCGAGTGGGGGCATTGGCGTGTCCCGCCTCGTGAAGGGTGTGGCTACTGGGGCGTGCCGCCCGCCGGCGACAGCTCCACCCTGGCCAGGTAGATGCAGGTCTTCTTCTCGTGGCTCGAGTAGTAGCTGATCCAGAGGACGCCCTGGTGAAACACCATGCCCGCGTAGCTCGTGTCGCCGCCCGAGGGGAGGGTGAGGATTTCTTCCAGGCGTGAGTTCTGGATGTCCACGTGGCACAGGCCTGTTCGCACGCGCTTGTCGTAGAGCCGCACGGTGGCCAGGAAGCGGCCATCGGGCAGGCGGACCATCTTCGGGCCGCCAATGCGGACGCCGAGGTCGCTCCACGCCCATTGGCCGTAGGGCGGCGCGGCTTTGCCCAGTTGCGCCGTGCCGCCGTGGCTGTCGCGTCGGAGCAGGCAGTAGCACGTGTCGTCGGGGAGGAAGACGAGCGACGTTTCGTTGGCGTAGGTACCGCCGGGAAACAGGTCGTCGGCCACGCGGGTCCACGCCTCGCCGTTGCGGGTCTGGTAGAGGCGGATGAACCTCTTGGCAGCGGTGCTGTAGCCGACGCTGTAGCCCACGCCCTTGTGCCAGGCGGCGCTCCACATCCAGACGTTGGGATCGCCGATGCGGTGTGGGCCGCGCCACGTGGTCCCGTTGCTCGAAAGCCAAACCACGGACTGGTGGGTCTGCCCGCGGACGGGCTTGAGGAGGCGCACTGCGCCGTTGAGCATCAGGTGGCCCTCCGCCGTGACGGTCAGCCGGGCATCGCGCACGTCGCCCCCGTCCCAGGCCATCTGGGCCACAGGCTCCCACGTCTGGCCATCGGCGGATGCGATGATCCGCAACTTGCCCGTGTCGCACACGTGGCTCTGACCCTCGCGGAAGGCACAGTACCACTTGCCCTGGTGGCGGGTGAGATCGGTGAAGGCATTGTGGCGCGCCTTGTCCCAGATGCGGCGCACGTCGAGCAGCCTGGCACGCGGCGCGTCCGTTGCGGCGGTGGCCACAGCGCACAGCATCAACACCGTGCACCCCAAGGTGGCGAGTCGTGGGCAGATCGGCATCCGTGGCTCCCTTGCTGCACGGTGTGCGGGTCTACTCCTCGCCGAAGACTTCGGCGGTGTAGACGTGGACGGTGGCTTCGCCGGTGCGCCAGGCGTCGGGCGAGAGGCCGGCCTTGTTGGCGCAGCAGGACGAGAGGAATCCCTCTTTGGTCATGTGGTGTTCGATGGCCACCTGGGGCAGATAGGTGCCGGCGCGTCCGCTGGGGCCTTTGATGTAGATGCCGTGGACGCCGAGCTGGATGTCGAGGGGGTCGTCGATGGGTTGCATGGGCGAGAGGACGGAGATATCGATGGCGAGCTGGGGCACTTCGGCGGGTCGGATGGGGTCGTCGAGAAAACGGAAGTCTTCGGTGGCGGCGGCGCGCGCCATGTCGGCGACGGTGTGCCCGAGGGGGCGGTCGCTGGTGAACTGGCCGATGCAGCCGCGCAGGCGGCCGCGGAGTTTGAGGGTGACGAAGGCGCCGCAGTGGGTCTGGAGTTCGGGTTCGTCGGCGTGGATGGCGGGCGGGGGCTGGCGCGTGACGGCGGCCTCGACGCTCTGGCGGGCGATGGCGAGGAGGCGCTGCCGGGCGGCCTGGGGCAGTGGGGGACGAGGCTGGGCCATGGCGGGTCCCTCCGCGGGGACGGCCCGGGGCTATTCCTGGGCGTCCGCCGGTTCGTCGGCGTCGTTGCCGTTGCCATTGCCGTTGGTGGTATCGACCACGCGGGCCACGGCCACGAGGCGGTCGCCACCGCAGCGGATGAGCGTGACGCCTTGGGTGTTGCGGCCGATGGCGCGGGTTTCGCCGATGGGGGTGCGGACGATCTTGCCCTGGGCGGTGACGAACATGACGTCGTCGTCGTCGTGGACGGTGAGGAGGCCCACGACCTTGCCGTTGCGCTTCGTGGTCTTGATGTCGATGAGGCCGAGTCCGCCGCGGTTCTGGCGGCGGTACTCGCTGTAGGCGGTGCGTTTGCCGAAGCCGTTTCCGCAGGCGGTGAGCAAGGTGGCGTCGTCGACGACGATGGTCATGCCCACCACCTGGTCGCCTTTGCGCAGGCGGATGCCGCGCACGCCACGTGCGGTGCGGCCCACGGAGCGGATGTCGGCTTCGGCGAAGCGAATGACCATGCCATCGGCGGTGCCGAGGAGCACGTCGTCGTCGCTGGTGGTGAGGCGGGCGCGGATGAGGCGGTCGCCGGCGGCGAGGCCGATGGCGATGATGCCGCCGGCGCGGGGGTGGCGGAAGGCGTCGAGGGGCGTGCGCTTCACCGTGCCGTTTCCGGTGGCGAAGACCACGTGGCGGTCGGCGTCGAACTCGCGGACGGCGAGACACGAGGCCACGGTTTCGCCCTTGCCGAGGGACAGGACGTTGCTGATGGCGCGGCCCCGGGACGTGCGGCCGAGCTGGGGGATCTCGTAGACCTTCTGCCAGTGGACTCTGCCGGTGGAAGTGAAGAACAGGAGGTAGTCGTGGGTGGAGGCGATGAAGAGGTGCTCGATGAAGTCGTCGTCCTTGGTGGCGGCGCCGGTGATGCCCTTGCCGCCGCGCCCCTGGGATCGGTAGGTATCGAGGGGCATGCGCTTGATGTAGCCCTCGCGGCTGAGGGTGACGGTCATGGGTTCTTCGGTGATGAGGTCTTCGTCGGCGATGTAGAGTTCTTCGTCGCTGATCGCGGTGCGTCGCGGGTCGCCGTGACGGTTCTTGAGTTCGAGCAGGTCGGCCCTGATGATGTCGCGCACGCGGGCGTCGCTGGCGAGGATGGACTCGTAGTCGGCGATCTTGACGAGGAGCTCGCGGTATTCGTCTTCGAGCTTCTGGCGTTCGAGCCCGGTGAGGCGCTGGAGGCGCATTTCGAGGATGGCGGTGGCCTGAAGGTCGCTGAGGCCGAAGCGGTCCATGAGCTGGGCGTGGGCGGTGCGGACGTCGGGCGCCTGCTTGATGAGGGCGATGATTTCGTCGATGTGGTCGAGGGCGATGCGCAGGCCCTCGATGATGTGGGCGCGGGCGAGGGCGCGGTCGAGGAGGAACTGTGTGCGCCGGCGGATGACCACCACGCGATGGGCGATGAAGCAGGCGAGCATTTCCTTGAGGTCGAGCGTGCGGGGCCGGTTGTTCACCAGCGCGATCATGATGATGGAGACAGAGCTCTGGAGCGGGGTGTGCTGGTAGAGCTGGTTGAGGACGATGTCGGGGTCTTCGCCGCGCTTGAGGTCCACCACGAGGCGCTGGCCGGCGCTGCCGCTCTCGTCGCGCATGTCGGCGATGCCGGGGATGTGGCCGCTATTGACGGCGGCGGCGATGCGCTCCTTGATGGAGGTGCGGGTGATCTGGTAGGGGATCTCGGTGATGACGATGCGCGTGCGGCCCTTGGAGCTTTCTTCGATCTCGGTGCGCCCGCGCACGTAGACGATGCCGCGGCCCGTGCGGTAGCCCTGCACGATGCCGGCGCGGCCCACGATGATGCCGCCGGTGGGGAAGTCGGGGCCGGGGATGAGGCGGATGAGGTCGTTGACGCCGCAGTCGGGGTGTTCGAGAAGGTGGACGAGGCCGTCGGCCACCTCGCTGAGGTTGTGGGGCGGGATGCTGGTGGCCATGCCCACGGCGATGCCGTTGGTGCCGTTGCAGAGGAGGTTGGGGAACTTGGCGGGGAGGACGGTGGGCTCGGTGCGTGTCTCGTCGTAGTTGGGCACGTAGTCGACGGTGTCGTACTGGATGTCGTCGAGCATCTCGGTGGCGATGGCGCTCAGGCGTGCCTCGGTGTAGCGCATGGCGGCCGGGGGGTCGCCGTCGGCGGAGCCGAAGTTGCCTTGGGGGTCGACGAGGGGGTAGCGGGAGCTGAAGTGCTGGCCCATGCGCACCAGGGTGGGGTAGACCACTTCCTGGCCGTGGGGGTGGTAGTTGCCCGACGTGTCGCCGGCGATCTTGGCGCACTTTCGGTGTGCGGAGCGCGGCCCGAGATTCAGGTCGTTCATGGCGACGAGAATGCGCCGCTGCGAGGGCTTGAGGCCGTCGCGGACGTCGGGCAGTGCTCGGGAGATGATGACGCTCATCGCGTAGCGCAGATACGCGTCTTTCATGTCCTCTTCGATGGCTATGTCGCGGATGCGTTCGCCGGAGTCGTCCATAGTCCCCGTTCTGCTGGCCTGATAGCCTAAGCTCTTTCCCTACAAAGAGATGTGGCCTGTACGGTGAGGCCCTCGCGCGATGCTCTTGCGGCCTCCATTATACCATTCTTGCACGGTTGCCGGCAAGTGAGGTTTGGCCTTGGACGGGGGGCCGCACGCGGGAGAGCGGACGGGGATGCCGCGAGCTTCCCGCGCGTGGTTTCCGGCTCGCCTCTGCCCCTTGGCTTGTGGCCGGCCGCGCCGGCTGAGCCGGGCTTGAACACTGTGGCGGAAGGACACCCGACGATGCCGCGCGGGGGCTCGTGTGGCTCCGAGTGGTTGCAATGGGCCGGGCCGGCGCGTATAATCGGACACGGCGTATTCGGCAGAGGGTACACTACGCACGGCACAACAAGGACGGGCTGCCTGGTGGCAGGATTCACGTTTGTCGGCAGGGAGCTGGAGCTCGCCGAGTTCCGGGAGTTTGTGCAACGCCCGAGTGGCGAAGTGCTCGTCATCACGGGGCCGAGCGGCAGCGGCAAGTCGCATCTGCTGCGTCGGATGCGACGCGAGGCGGATGCCTTGCAGCACCACTTCGTCCTGGCCGAGGAGCTGGGCGTGTTCGCGGACGCGGATTTGCGCCACTACGCGGTCATCACCTCTCTTGCCCGGCTGCACCGCAGCGGCCCGTCGCACGGTGAAATGGCGTCGGGCACCCATCTGTTTGTGAAGAGCGACGAGTTCCTGGCCAGCCTCCTGAGCGAGGAGCGCACGCCGCCGTGCGAGCGGCTCCACCGCGCCCTGTCGGTCACGGCCGAGACGCTGGAGACGGATGCCCGGCTGGTGGCGTTGCTGGACCTCGGCGCGGTGGACGACCCCGATGCCTTCCCCATCGAGTTCTTCGCCCGCCGCCTGCCCGGCCGCATCAAGCTGGTGATCGCCAAGCGCACGGCGCCGCCCGAGCTCGCCGCCACGGCCGCTGTGACGGTGCTGCCGCCCCTGGCCGCGTTCACGCCCGACGAAGCGGCCCAGATATTCGAGTTCAACCTCCCCGACCAGCCCGACAGCCATCAACTGGCCCAGGCCGCGTGGCGCACGTGTCAGGGGCATCCGCTCTCCATCGATCTGGCGGCCAAGATCGCCGCCAACTCCGCCGACCCCACCCGCGAAATGGCCATCCTCCAGGCCGACCCGTT
>JADHXT010000204.1 GCA_016782825.1 Candidatus Brocadiia bacterium
AGACCTATCCTCCGAAGTCCAGACCCCAGTATAGCTACCGGGTGGGGGACTGCAACCAGAAACATGGCTGGCAGGTCCCCTCCGCCTCGGAAGAGGACGCGGAGCATCCAAGATCCCGTCCCCGCGCGGGAGCACGGGGACGAGTGCGTCTCCTCCGTTTCTTGCCTTTGCTCTTCTCTGCCTCTCTGCTGCCTCCGCTATCTCTGCGTGAGATCCTCTTCTGGATTGCTACTTGTAGGCAGGCAGCATGTCGCCGTGGGCCTCGATGAGGTCGTCGCAGAGGGCGACGATCTGATCGAGGGGCAGCTCGGCGGCGGTGTGGGGATCCATCATGGCCGCCTGGTAGATCTTGTCCTTGCGCCCCGTGAGCGCCGCCTCGATCGTCAGGAGCTGCACGTTGATGTTCGTGCGGTTCATCGCCGCACACTGCTCGGGCAGGTCGCCCACGTAGCACCCCTGCACGCCGTTGCGGTCGACCAGGCACGGCACCTCGACGCAGGCCTTGCTCGGCAGGTTGGGGATGAGGCCCGTGTTGAGCACGTTGCCGCCGACGCGGATCGGCACGTCGGTCTCCATGGCCTCCATGATGTAGGAGCCGTATTCGCCGGTGCGGCGATGGTCGAGGTCGGGGTTGGCCACGAGCTCCTTGCTGCGCTTCTTCCAGTGCTCGATCTGCGCGATGCAGCGGCGCGGATACTCGTCGAGGGGGATGCGGAACTCGTCGATGAGCTCGGGAAACTGGCTCTTGATCCAGTAGGGCATGTACTCGGCGCTGTGCTCCGACGACTCGGTGACGTAGTAGCCGAAGTGCTTCATGACCTCGAGGCGCACCAGGTCGTAGTGCTTCATGGCGGGGTCCTTGCGGGCCGCCTGGTTCAGCTTCGCGGCGCGGCGCTTGATCTCGGGGTAGAGATCCTTGCCGCCGTCGGTGATCTCGAGGAGCCAGCTCTGGTGGTTGATCCCCGCGATCTTCCACTGGAGATTCTGCACCTGGTCGAGCATCCCCACGCGGTGAAGCAGCCCGCGGGCGCAGCCCTGCACGCTGTGGCACAGGCCCACCATCTTCACGTCGGTCCCCAGTTGGCAGGCGCCGGTGATCATCGCCATCGGGTTCACGTAGTTGAGGAACCAGGCATCGGGGCACACGGCCTCGATGTCGCGGCAGAAGTCGAGCATCACGGGGAT
Organism: Candidatus Brocadiia bacterium; assembly: GCA_016782825.1. Taxonomy (GTDB): domain Bacteria; phylum Planctomycetota; class PUPC01; order DSUN01; family DSUN01; genus BS750m-G60. The sequence goes on from JADHXT010000204.1 coordinate 1,186, forward strand.
GGTGCGCAGCGAACGAAAGATGCCGCCGATGCCGAGGGTATCGGCGATGGTCTGGCGCAGGCCGTACTTCTTCGGCACCTCGAAGTCGATGACCGTGCTCGGCTCGTAGCCGCCGACCTGGATGGCATTGACGATGTAGTCGGCGCCTTTGAGCGCGCGTTGGCGGTTCTTCACGCCCAGGTGGGCGGTGATCTTCGCGCGTCCCTCATTGATATTGCGGTTGAGGGTCTCCATCATCAGCCGCGATTCTCGCAGCCTCGCGCGGTCGATATCGTACAGCGCGAGATGGGAGTCCCTCAGCGGCTCCGCCAGCAGGCAGTCGCCCAGCACCGCCTTCGCAAACACCGTGCTGCCCGCCCCCAGGAACGTGATCTTCGGCATCCGGCAAGCTCCTTCGCTCTTTCTGAAAGCCCGGGTCTCCAGGGCGGCATAGCATAGCCAAGCCAAGCCGCAGGTCAAATGCGGGGGCGCGGCATGCTTGATTCGCCCACGACGGCGGGCTATCATTGAGTGAGGCAGGAAGGCCGGGCTTGGCCGCCCTGTGGAGGCTCTGCCGGTCAGCTTGGCCAGCCACACCACGAGAGGCATGAACAATGACCACGGTCGTCGAGATCATGGCCGCGATCTCCGCTCTCCCCTTTGACGAGTTCGCCCGGCTCCGACGGTGGATCGCCGAGAGAGACTGGGAGGCCTGGGATAAGGAGATCGAGGCGGATTCCGAGGCGGGGAAGCTCGACTTCCTGACCGAAGAGGCCCTTGAGGATAAGCGCAAGGGACGGCTGAGGGACCTCTAGGTGCACCGGACGACCAATCGCTTCTGGGACCTCTTCGGCGAGCTGCCAGAGGCCGTTCAGCGGTCCGCGCGAAGGCGCTTCCAGTTGCTGAAGACGGATCCTGCTCATCCCTCTCTTCGTTTCCGGAGGGTAGGCCGGCTGTGGTCCGCCCGGGTAGGGCAGGGGTACAGGGCCCTCGCGATCCCGGATGATGGTGACTTCATCTGGATATGGGTCGGCTCGCATGACGAATACATGAACATGATCAGGCGGATGCGCTGATCGTCCATTGTGCCAGGCCCTGAGTAGAACCACCATGCACGAGACTGTGGACGCGGAAGTCACCTACATGCTCCCGCACGAGGGCAGGTTTTACATCATCGAGCACGTGCCCGCACGGGTGTGCGAGGAGACGGGCGAGCAGTTCTTTGCCCCCGAGACGGTCGAGCACATCCAGTCTCTGATCAAGGGCGAGAGGGAGCCAGACAGGATGGTCCAGACCCCGGTCTTTGAGTACGCACGATAGCCGGGCACGACGGTCTCCGCACGCTTGGCGCGAGTGGAGTGGGAACCATGACTCCGAAGGCGAGGATGCTCCAGGCCATCCAGAACTTGCCTGAGGATGCATCCATCGAGGACGCGATGGAGCGTCTGCTCTTCCTGGCGAAGATCGAGAGGGGACTCCGGCAGGCCGACGCGGGGCAGATCATCCCTCACGCAGATGTGAAAGCCAGGATCGCGAAGTGGTTGGGGTGAGTCAGCGCATGGCGGTGTCGGGGGCGAGGTGAACCCGTTCTAACCCTGAGGCGGATTAGTGCACCACTGCGGGTTTTGGCTGTAGAGGAAGCGGCCCTCCCTCCCTGGCTCGTTCGGGCAAACGTCGTTGGGCCTATCCGTGAAGGACGCAGCCCAGAACACAGAATCGAACCACTGGTACCCCTCTACTTGCAGCAATGCCTGCTGGGCGTCCTCCACATCACCAAGCCCATATGCGTCATAGAAAGCAAGGATGATCCGCGGGCATTCTCTGTGGACCCCTTTTGCCTCCAACCTTCTTCGCTTGTGATCAACCCCGCTCTGCATTAGCCCGCGTATCTCTTCCCTAGCTTCCCCCTCCCACCGCGTAACCACTGGGCCGACATGGCCAACGGCTTCCCCTTGCTCGGAGTGCTTCTCGATTGTGAGACTGCTTCTCTTTCCTTCGAGCAGAAGCACCGGCCCAGCTGGTGCAAGGTGTTGAGTAGCACGTATGAACTGGGTCGCGATCTGAACCAAGGAGCGCCACTCCGCGCTATGGCGCCGCGGAAGGCGCATTGGGCGAGACATCCACAGGCCGTAGGTCCCACGCAGTACGCCTTGCTCCCTTGCTTGCTGCTCGATGTCCTTGTCCAGTCTTCGGAGCAGCGCCTGAGACTCTACGTCTGCACGCCGGACGACGCTGGTAACCTCGACCGCGAATCTCACACCATCGATGTAGATCCAGAAGTCTGGTGGATCACTGGCCGCGCGCTCCACGGACGCTTCGACACAGCCGTGCCGTTGTTTGACGCAGTGGACGAGGGAGTCGACACAGACGACTTCCTCATCAATCCGCCTTGGTCTCTCTTCCCTGATCATGCTTGCCTCATCACGTCGGCCGCAGGGGCACTTCCTGCTCGGGCTGCTCCACGGGTTAGCTGTAGTAGCCGCGGTACTTCTCCAGCGCGGTGCAGATGGCCTCGATGTTGTCGAGGGGGACGTCGGGGCCGATCTCGGCGGTGAGCCAGAGGCCGCCGGCAGGGGAGCCGAGCTTGGCGACGGCTTCGTGGATGTGGGCGTCGAGCTCGGTGGGGGTGGCGAAGGGGAAGAGCTGACGGTCGAGGTCGAGGTTGACGCAGATGCGGCCTTTGCACACGTCGACGAGGCTGTCGAGGCCGTTGGCGCGGATCTGGGGATTGATGACGTCGAGGCCACAGTCGATGAGGTCGGGGATGATCTCCCAGATGTGGCCGTCGCTGTGCAGGTAGACGTGCCAGCCGACCTCCTTGCAGCGGCCGACCATCCGCGCGTAGCACGGCTTGATGTACTTCCGCCACTTCGCGGGGCTGATGGGCAGGCTGGTCTGCATGCCCATGTCGTCGCCGAAGTGCTGGAGCCGCTCGCCCGAGCCGTGCTGCTCGATGTATCCCTCGATCTGCCGCAGGTTGTAGTCGAGCACGACGTCGATGAGCCGCTGGAGCTCGGGCGGCTCCTCGGCGAAGTCGATCATGAGCTCCTCGAAGCCGCGGAGGTAGTAGAGCCGCATGAACATGAAGCCGTGGGGCGTGCCGTGGTCCCCCTCGGGGGCCTCGAGCGTGTGGATGCCGGCGCGGGTGGGGACGTTGTGGTCGACGACGTAGGATTCCATCCCCTCGCACAGGTTCTCCCACACGTAGCCCCACGGGTCGACGTGTCGGCCCTCGCGGTAGCTGCCCGCCATCTGGTCGTAGTCGCGCTCGCCGGCCTTCACGTCGCCGAAGATGACAGGGTGTCGGGCGCAGATGGCGTCGAGCTTCTCGCCGTGCTTCTTCCACGCCGCGGGCAGGATGCCGACGCCGACGGGGATGAACTCGGGACCCTCGAACAACATCGCCTTCCAGCGGTCATTGTGTTCGGCCATGGGGACTCCGTTGACGTGTTCCGGGTGGTTACAGGTTTCGGGTTCCGGGTTTCGGCCCACGAGGGCCAGGCGCCTCTCCTGCGGAGCCTGTAACCTGTAACCTGAAACCTGAAACCTGGGACCTATCCCTTCAGCACTTCCTTCGCCGCCGCCTTTATCTTGCGGATCAGGGCCGTGACCTGCGCGCGCTTGCGGTCGGGGTGGTTGCCGAGCATTGCGGTGCGGTTGAGGATGTCGAGGGAGCGGGCACACATGTCTTTGGTGTAGGCCGTGCGGCAGCGCTTGTTTTCGGGCAGGTTGTAGGGGTTGAGGGCGGGGTGGTGGGCGCCCTGGTGGGTGAAGAGCTGGTCCCACTCGGTGTAGACGTGGCGGCCGGTCTTGCCCGCGATGCCGCAGCCGACGAGCTTGGCGAATCGCTCGGCCTGCTCGGCAGTGGGCAGGAGGTACATGACGTGGGAGCCGCACTCGGAGTCGAGGCTGTTGGCCTGGATCGGCACCAGGCCGGTCTTGGCCGTCTCCTTGAGGATGCGGTGCTTCTGGCGGCGGAGGGCATTGATCATGCCGTCGAGGCGGTCGAGCTGGCAGTTCATCATGGCGCCCTCGAGCTCCGAGGCCCGCGAGCCGTTGCTGATGAAGGGCCGGAGGTCCTTCTGGCGGCCGGTCCAGTAGTAGTTGCAGCAGTCGACCATGCAGCGAATGCGCTCGGCCACGGCCTTGCGGTGGGTCACGGCGGCGCCGCCCTCGCCGCAGGTCATGTTCTTGTAGTAGTTGAAGCTGAAGCCGTTGGCGTGGCCGAAGGTGCCGACCTTGCGGCCGCGGTAGGAGCCGCCGACGCACTGGCAGCAGTCCTCGACCACCAGGATCTTCCTCTTGCGGGCGATGCGCATGATCGGGGCCATGTCGCACACGAGGCCCCACATGTGCACGGGCATGACCGCGCGGGTGCGCGGCCCGATGGCGTCGGCCACGGCGTCGGGGTCGATGGTGATCGACTCATCGACATCCACCACCACCGGGATGGCACCCGAGGCGAGTACAGAAACGGCGGAGGCCATGTAGGTGCAGGCGGGCACGAGCACCTCGTCGCCCGGCCCGATGCCGAGGCCCACGAGCGCCGCGGTGAGCGCCGTGGTGCCGCTCGAGGTCATGTGGACGTGCTTGACGCCGAGATACTCGGCATACCGCTGCTCGAAGCGGCCGCATTCGCCGCCGATGTTGTAGCGGAACACGTTGCCGCTGCGCAGCACCTTCGCGATGGCGTCGATTTCCTTCTGGCCGACACGGTACATGAGCGGACTCCGGAACAGGAGGCTCAGGGACTGATTGGGTCGCAGGCCGAAGAGGAGGGGATACTGGATGCTGGATACTGGATACTGGAAAGACCCAGATCGCCCGCGTCGGCATCTTCTCTTCTATCCAGCATCCAGCATCCAGCATCTAGCATCCTTCGTCCCTCACCTTCCTGACGTAGCTCGCCACCGCCTCGACGGTATCCACCCAGATGCCGCTCCCGGCATCGGCGGCATACTGGCACAGCGCGTCCAGCGTGTCGGTGCGGGTGACCTGGCGGCCGCCGTCGGGGCCGACGTCGTGGCCGAAGAGCACGAGCCAGCCGCCGCCGCCGTCGATGGCGTGGTCGAGCAGGGCCTTGAGGTAGAGGAAGGGCACGTCGTCCATGGCCATGCCGAAGAGCTGGGCGAGGTCGCAGTAGCGGGGGTCGTTGTGGGCCTCGTTGAAGGCGCCGCGGCCCGCGAGGAAATGCGCAGCCACGAGCGGCACGTAGCTGGCGACGCCCGTGCCGCGCCCGACGTAGGTCTGCCCGCAGGGATAGGCGAAAGTCGTGGGTGCCACGCCGAGCAGCCGCTCGATGGTGCCGTTGGCGCCGAGGATGTCGGCCTCCATCTGATCGAGGGTCATGTCTTCCAGCGCGTTGCCGCGGGCGAAGGCGAAGTTGGCGCTGCACGGGTGGGTGAGCGTGTGGTTGGCGATCTCGTGGCCGGCCGC
>JADHXT010000205.1 GCA_016782825.1 Candidatus Brocadiia bacterium
CCCCCAGCTGGAAGGAAGTGAAATGCCCAAACAGCTCTTTCTCGCCACATTGCTGAGCTCGGGCCTGGCCCTGACCGCCAGCGCCGTTGATGTCAAGTCCTCCCGCAGACCATCAGACGTCGTCGAGCGGGAGGCCCTCGGGGTCGTCCGCGTGGACGTTCACGAACGCCTCTACCCTGACCGCTGGCCGCGACCGGCGGAGCCGGGGCCCATCAGCGTGCCGCGAGGTGTGCCCGTCACGCTCCAGTTCGCCGTGCGCGCAAAGGCCAAAGGCGCCGCCCAACTGAGCCTCACAGGCAACGTATCCGGCAAGCCGCGTCTTCACTGGCTGCAGTCAGTCCACGTCGAAGGCAATACGCAGGGCAGCCTGAAGAACCGTCCCGGCGGAGCGGTACCCAAGGGATGGATGGACCACCTCGTGCGCGCGGCGCCGTTCGATACGCTCGAGGTGCTGGTCGAGAGCAACAGGATGCCAATGGACCCGGGGCGCACCCACGGCGTGGTGCTTGAGATCACGGTTCCGCGAGATGCCAAGCCAGGCACCCACGAGGGCGCTCTTCGAGTCACACTCGGCAACGACGAAGCGGTAGCGCCCTTCACCTACCGCGTCCATGGCACCGCCCTGCCCGACCCGCTGCCGATCCACTCGGTCCATTGGCTCTGGGCCCAGCCGTTCAACCTGACCAATGGGAAGATACCCGAGTGGTGGAGCGAACGGCATTGGCAGCTCCTCGAAACGGCCGGCAAGCAGCTTCGGCGATTCGGTGACGACACGGTCTACACGCCACTGGTCAACTACCGGCAGCCCCTGATCCAGATCACCCGCCGCGAAGACGGGACGTTCGCGTTCGACTACTCACGCTTCGACCGCTGGGGCAAGTTGTTCCTCGGTCTCGGCTTCCGGTATCTCTCCGGGCACCACGTCATCAACCTGATGCACGTCCACATGGGAGGGACGTTCGTGATCGACGAAGCCACGGGCAAGAAGGAGCCGCTGCTGAAGGACGTGAAGGACCGCGCAGCATGGCTCGCCTTCCTGCCCAGCTTCTACGACAGTCTCCACGCGCACCTGAAGGAGAAGGGCTGGCTCGGAAACTACCTGCAGTGCCAGTATGACGAGCCGAGAGACGTCGGGCTGTACAAGCGCCTGACCGCACTCGCCCGCAAGCACCTGCCCGGTGTCCCCACCATCGACGCCATCAACTCGGCTCGGCAGGACGTGTTCTCGCCGTTGGTCGACATGCAGGTGTTCAACCTGATCGGGCTCAACCGATACCAGAAGGTCGCAGCGCAACGGAACGCCAAGGGCAAAGGCGTCTGGCTGTACCACTGCACCAGCCCCTACCCGCCGCACCCGAACCGGCATATCGACTGCTACCTCACGGAGAGCCGCCTGTATCCGTGGCTCTGCCACAAGCTTGGGGCCAATGGCTTCCTCTTCTGGGGTGCCAACATTTACCGCGGTGCGGACGAGTACAAGACCTCCATCGGTCCCTTCCCCAACGGCTCGCAGGATCCCGGCCATCCGCCGGGCGACAGCTGGTTCTACTACCGGTCGCCGGAAGGACTGCGCCCTTCGATCCGGATCGTCTCGTTCCGGGAAGGACTGATCGACTATGCGCTGCTGACGATGCTTGCGGAGCGTGATCCCGACACGGTCGAAAAACTGGTTGCGAAGGTCGCACCATCGATCAGGCGGTTCGAGCGCGACCCCGTAACGTACCACCAGGCACGAGCGGCAATCCTCGAAGCCCTCGATAAGCCGTAGGGCAGGATCACCGGCGCAGGAATCGGAGCCCGGTAGGTTGGACATACTTGGCCGCTCATACGAGTGGTGCGGCTTCAGACCGAAGTAGGGGCAGCTGACCGAGGCCAACAGCATCGGGTCCATCGTCGTGGCCGATGGACTTGGTCTCCACATCCACGAGCCGGTAACCAGGCTTGATGGCCGCAAGGGGCAGACCATCGACACCTTGGTCAGGGAGGGCATCCCCACTGCGCATACGTCGCTCGGGGACAGACGGACGGAGCCTGGACGGACCCAGCGGTGGCGTTCCTCTGGGGACGACATCCGGAAGCTCTGGCAGTTGATCGTGGATGCTTGGCGAGGAGTAGCGCCTGGGAGAGTATTGTCTTGAGATCCTCCTTACACGGGCGCCCGTGCGGTCGGAATCCAAAAGAACGCTCGTCTTGGGTCGGTGGTGTAAGTGTTGGGACGGTTGGCTCTTCCGCCTCCGAGAAGTCTCGCCTATGGTGAGAATGGGCCGTTCTCCGCGCGTTCCGCCGCATATGTCGCAAGTCGCCCACTCCAAGGTGTGGGTCAAAGGGCACATCCCGAAGGAGTTCATGGACTGGGTTGAGAGGTACTGGAGTCATGATGGCGAGGCGCGGGCGATGCTGAGTGGATGTTGCTTTGAGGTGTGGGAGGGGTGGCGGGCCATGCAGGAAGCTAGTAGCATAGAGTGAGGTGTCGGAGCGAAGCAGAGCGTCGGGACCCAAGCCGACCACGGAAGGAGAGCCATGAGACTCGCGCACATCGTCATCGTGTCAGTGCTCGCCGTCACTGGGGCAGCGACCGCCGGTGCTGTCAAGGAGAGCGGCGTCGACGGCGGCGTCCTCGTGCGTGTCGGCTGCGGCGACCCCGCGGCTCTGATCGACATGAAGACACCCGCCTGCATCGTCCACGGCCTGGATACGGATCGGAAGGCCGTCCTGGCCGCACGCAAAGCCATCGTGGAGAAAGGGCTCTACGGGCCTGTCTCGGCAGATGTCTTCGACGGCAGGGCACTCCCTTACATTGCCGACACGGTGAACCTGCTGGTCGCCGGCGATGGGGCCACGGTGTCCCGCGACGAGGTCCTTCGCGTGCTTGCCCCGGGGGGCGTGGCCTACGTCGACGGCACGAAGGTGCACAAGCCCGTTCCCAAGAACACGTCCGATTGGGGCCACTTCCTCTACGACGCCTCGGGGAACGCCGTGTCGCCCGATACTGCCGTCGATGTCCCGTTCCACATCCAGTGGGAGGGCGGGCCGAAGTGGGCGCGAAGCCACGACCGCCTCTCATCACTCAACTCGCTGGTCTCCAGCGACGGCAAGCTCTTCTATATCTTCGACGAAGGCATGACCGCGGACTTCTACTACCCTACCAGATGGAACCTCATCTGCCGAGACGCCTACAACGGCATCGTCCTGTGGAAGCGGGATGTTGGCAAGTGGGAGGATCACTGGCGCGCGTTCAGGTCGGGGCCGAACCAGTTGAACCGCCGCGTCGTCTCGGCCGACGACAGGCTCTTCGCCTCCCTCGGTCTCGGCGAGCCCGTGCAGGTGATCGATGCGGCAGCCGGGAAGACGATCTGCACGCTCAAGGGCACCGAAGGCGCGGAGGAGATCATCCACAAGGACGGCGTTCTCTACCTCGTCGCGCTCCCCTTCGACGGCGAGCCGCAGGACTACCAGTCCATGTACCGCTCGAGGACGCGGCCGGGGCTTCAGAAGACGTTGATGGCCGTGGACCCGGCCTCCGGCAGAATCCTGTGGAAGAAGACGGACAAAGACACGCTGGGCATCCTGCCGGTGACGCTGATCGCGGACGCGGACAAGGTGTACTTCCAATCGAGGAACTGCATCATCGCGCTGGACAAGAACAGCGGGAAGCAGAAGTGGAAGGCCCTGAGACGTTCCGCCGAGTCCCGGCCGTCGAACTTCTCGCCGGCGCTGCTCGTCTACAAGGACGTGGTGATCTCGGTCGACAACCTCCCCACGGCAAAGAAGGGCCCGAAGAGTCCGGCTGACACCGAGTCGGTTGAGCAGAAGAACATCATCTGGAGCTTCAGCGCGTCGGCAACCGCCATCAAGGGCGAACTCGTCGCCTTCGCGGCCGGCACGGGGAAGCAGCTCTGGACGACGGACGCCATGGCCGCCTACGGCGCGCAGATGGACTGCTTCGCCGTCAACGACCTCGTGTACGTCGGCCAGAAGGCGCGCAGGCACACGGCCGACTTCACCAGGGCATACGACGTACACACCGGTGAGATCAAGAACGAGCGGGACACCGCGTCGGCCTTCACAAGGACCCACCACCACCGCTGCTGGCGGAACAAGGCCACCTGCAAGTACATCCTCATGAGCAGGACGGGGGTGGAACTGATCAGCTTCGACGGCAAGCTGGCCATGCAGAACGCCTTCACGCGGGGCAACTGTGAGTACGGGATCATGCCGGCAAACGGGCTGATCTACGTGCCGCCCCATTCCTGTGGCTGCTACATCCAGGTCAAGATGAGTGGCTTCTTCGGCCTCGCCCCGAAGAGCAAGTCCCCCCTCGCGGGCCAGACGCCGCAGAACGTGCTGGTCAAGGGGGCCGCTTTCAACAGGGTTTCGCTCTCCGAGCCCGCGACCTCGGATGCCGATTGGCCCACGTACCGGGCCGATGCGCGGCGGAGTGGCGGCTCGAAGTCGACCGTGGCTCCCACCCTCACCCGTGCCTGGAAGACGAAGCTGGCGGGCAACATCACCAGTCCCGTAGTGGCGGGCGACAGGGTGTACGTGGCCGTGGCAGAGGGCCGCACGCTCTACGCGCTGGACCGCAGGAACGGCAAGACGGTGTGGACGTTCCAGGCTGGAGCCAGGATCGACTCGCCTCCAACGGTCGTGGGCAACACGGCGTATGTCGGCTCGCGCGACGGTTGGGTCTACGCGCTCGCGTCCGACTCAGGCGAGCTGGCGTGGAAGTTCAGAGCAGCGAAGTCCGATCGCAAGCACTGCGCCTATGGCCAGTTCGAGTCGCCGTGGCCGGTCCACGGCTCCGTGTTGCACCTCGACGGAGCGATCTGCTTTGCGGCGGGCAAGTCGAGCTATGTCGACGACGGCCTCTATCTCTACAAGCTGGATGCGAAGACCGGCAAGACGCTCCTGGAGAAGCGGATCTACTCGCGCGACCCCGTGACGGGCGACCAGCACGCCGACGCCGGCCACGACCTGCCCGGCGGGCTGAACGACATCCTGGCCACCGACGGCAAGACGCTCTTCATGCGGGACTTCCAGCTCCACCTCGATGCTGTGCCCAAGGCAGCCACGATCGAGGGCGCGCTGCCGCAGCAGATGAAGCCCCACGTCCACAACACAGCCGGCTACCTCGACGCGACGTGGGCGCACAGGACGTACTGGTACTACGGCACGAAGATGAGGTCGGGCTACGGCGGATGGGCTGCCGCGGGCAAGCGGGCCTTCTCGGGCCGCCTCATGGTGCGCGACGACGACAGCCTGTATGCCTACGGCCGCAAGGCGCTGAACAACGACTTCAGAGCCGCGCCCGCCCTGGGCTACTATGGGAAGCGCGAGACACACCTCTACAAAGCCCCGGTTGCGGCGGCGGGCCCCGCGCCGGCCAGGAGGAAGGCCAAAAGCGACAAGAAGGGCAGGAGGGGCATGGCGGCCCCCAAGCTCAGCTATGTTTGGTCCAACGACTGCTATCTCCACGTGAGGGCCATGGCGCTGGCCAACGACAAGGTGCTCGTGGCCGGCGCCACCGACATCCTCAGAACCGGAGCCATGACGCGCGAGGCCATCGCCAAGCAGGCGGAGCTCCTCGAGAGCAGCAACGAGCAATACCTCAGGGTCTACGCCAAGAACGACGGCAGTAAGCTCTCCGAGATCAAGCTCGAAGCCAAGCCCGTCTACGACGGCATGGCCGTGGCGCGCGGCAACGTGTTCATCTCCACCGAGGCGGGAGAGCTCCACTGCTTCGCGCCGGCGAAGTGAGGCGGGGCGTGGTCGGGCGATACCTATGGAGGAGTCGTCCGGGTGGCCGGAGGGACCGTGGCAGACGGCTCCCCTGCCCGCCGTCATCGCCGCGCGAGCCTCCAAAGGTGGTGGTCGCACCGACCCCAAGCCTGGCGCCCGCGGCTACGACGGCGCCGGCAACCGCACATCCACGAACAGAGAGGACGTAGCCTACGGCTGGTCCGTTTCCGGTGATGCCGATGGCCGCCCAACGGAGGAGTAGGGTGCCACGAGCTCGGCCGCGGCCAACCCAGCAACGACCATGGGGAGGCCCGATCTGCCTCCTCTGCCGAAGGCCACGTCAGGCACACCCATCTGGCGTGGTCTTCGATCTTCCTGCGGCCAGCTCCAGTCGAGCTTGGCCGCGGTCGGGACCAATATCGTGAGAACCTGAGGAGGGGTCCCGATGGTGCCCCTGGCTCAACGCCAGAGACGTCCAGCCCGTCGAGAGGGCGACTCGATCCTCGGGCACGGTCGCGACGATGGTCATTTGCTTGCCATATTGAAAAGGACGACGATCGCGCCCGGCGCCAAGGCCAGTGCCGCCCCTCTCCCCCATCGTAGAGGGGCGTCACAACAGATGACTCCCCCAGAGGTACACAACATGACAGCACAACAACCACTGGCAAGATTCCGCGCAGGCCAGGTAAGCTGCGCGATCTGGGAGAACGAGATAGACGTAGGCGGCACCATGAAGACCGTTCTGAAGGGCTAGGTCCCATACTGCACCTCATTGTAAGGTTGAGCGCAAAGCTGGCGCGGACGGGGCCGATCCGAGAGTCTCCGACCCTGACACTTGACGGGGGCATCCGGGCCAGGG
>JADHXT010000206.1 GCA_016782825.1 Candidatus Brocadiia bacterium
CAGCGTCTCGACGGCCACCTGCCGTTCGGCGGCCAGGCGCGTGAGGGGCCGCAGGACGGCGTTGTGCTCCAGGGGCGAGACGGCCACGCGGTCGCCGGGGCGCAGGAAGCCCTTGAGCACCAGATTGATGCCCTCGGTGGCGCCGCGGGCGAACACGAGGTCGGCCGGGTCGGGCACGCCGAGCAGCGCGGCCAGCCGGGAGCGCGCGTCGAACATCATCCGCGCGGCCCGCAGCGCGCCCAGGTGCGCGCTTCGGCCGGCGTTGGTCGCCAGCTCGTCGAAGCAGTTGGCCATTCGGGCCGCCACCTGGGGGGGCTTGGGCCACGATGTGGCGGCGTGGTCGAGGTAGATGACCGAAGGCATGGCGCGGGCGGCCTCAACACGAAGGGCGGGGCGGTCTCCTGCCGCCAGTATGCGCGCGCGCGGCGTACCTGTCAAGCCCCCGGCGGCCACGGCGGCGATTGACACGGCGTGCCTGCGGCGCTACGATGCCCTTGCCCCCCGGAACTGGAGGTTTGCATGCGCTCTCGTGGCGACGGGAATCGGTGCCGGGGTCCGCTGTGGCGGCATCGCCTCAGCGGCTTCACCCTCGTGGAACTCCTGGTGGTGGTGGCGGTCATCACCATTCTGGCGGCCATCCTCACCCCTATGGCCATGCGGGCCATGCAGTCGGCCAAGGATGCTGAGTGCAAGAGCAACCTCGGCCAGATCCTCGCCGCCGAGATCATGTATGCCAACCACTACGAGGGCTTCCTCACCCCCACCGGCTCCAGCGGCACGCCGAACCCCGCCAAGCAGGTCTACCGCTTCCCAAACTGGTACATCAACCTGGCGGACCACATGAACACCGACCGCGAGGTGTTCCGCTGCCCCGCCAAGCGCCGCACCGTGGTGGGCTATGGCATCAACCACATCTGGTGCGACGGCCCCGACCAGATTTACGGCGAGGGCGCGGCGATGAACAACACCTCGAAACTGCTCTCTAGCGCCCGCAACCCCGCCGGCACCCTCCTCGTGTGCGACAGCGGCAAGGTGACCAACGTGGACCAGGAAAACGAAGTGTATCCCCCGCCCGAGGAGTGGCTGGAGAACGACTCCAACGGCGTGAGCGTCTTCTTCCCCTTCGACAACGTCTACGGCATCGAGGACGGCGCCTACACCTACTTCTTCACGGCCATGAAGTGGCCCGTGCCGCGGCATCCCGGCGGCCACACCAACGTGGGCTTCCTCGACCGTCACGTGGACGGCATCCCCGTGCGCGACATCATCGATGATCTGTGGCGGGAGCCGGGCTGCATCTACGACAACTGGTGATGCGGCGGGCGGAAGGCGCGGGGCCTACTTCGGGCGGTGTTCCCTCAGCAACTGGATGATCTGGTTGTGGTCGTCGTGCTTGCGCCACTTGGCGAGCAGCAGGGCCAGCTCGAGCGGCGTGTGGCCGGGCTTGTTGGTGGCCGTCAGGTCGGCGCCGCGGCGGACGAGGATCCGGGCCATCTCGTTGATGCCCCGGTAGATAGCGGTGTGGAGCGGCGTGTCGCCGTTGCGGGTGGCCTTGGCGTTGACGTCGGCGCCGTGGTCGAGGAGGAAGTTCACCAGCTTGGGGTCGCCGCTGAAGACGGCGAAGTAGAGGGCGGTCTCCTTCGAGTCGGGCAGTTGGGCGTTCACGTTGGCGCCGGCCTTGAGAGCCTGCGTGGCGGCAGGCAGGTCGCCCCGTTCGATGGCGCGGATGAATTGCACGTCGGGCGTGTCGGGCGGGTCTTGCGGCGTGTCGCTTCCGCCGCATCCGGCGAGGAGCACCAGTGTGGCGATGGCCGCGCGGAGGGTCGGATTCGTCATGATGTCATCACTCCTCTTCGTCGGCAAGCTGTGCTCTGAGAGAGCGGTGGTCGGTCTTGCCCGAGCCCAGGAGCGGTATTTCGTCCACGTGGAGCACACGGCGGATGTTGTGGAGAGGCGAGAGGCCGGCGTCGCGGAGCGTGCGGTTCACTTCCTGGCGGTCGAGGGGCAGGGTGGTGCAGAGGATGATCTCGGGGCGGTCTTCGTCGTGGGTGGCCACGATGGCGAGCGTGCGGGTGTCGCTGGCTTCGTCCTCGTAGATGCTGGCCAGCACGTCCTCGATGGCCGGCAGCGAGATCATCTCGCCGCCGAGCTTGACGAAGCGCTTGAGGCGCCCGCGGAAGGTGAGCACGCCGTTGGCGTCCTCGCTCACCAGGTCGCCCGTGCTGTACCAGGGCTTGCCCTCGAGCTCCACGAAGGGCGATCTGCCGTCGTAGTTCAGGTAGCCGGCGAACACGTTGGGCCCGCGCACCAGCAGTAGGCCGGCGGCGCCGTCGGGCACGCGCTGGCCGGTGTCGGGGTGCACGATGGCGTGGTCCATCGAGGGCAGCACCCTGCCGATGGTGCCGGGCATGGGTGCGGCCAGGTCGTTCACGCTCACGACGGGCGAGCATTCGGTCACGCCGTAGCCTTCGAGCGCCACGGCCTGCGGGCAGCGCTCGGCGAGGGCGGCATACACGCGGTCAGAGCACTTCTCGGCGCCGGTGACGAAGAGGCGCACGGTGGCCAGTTGCTCGTTCGTGGACGAGCGCACGATGCCGTTCAGGAACGTGGGGGTGCCGATGATGACGGTGGTGCGGTAGGCCTCGGCCAGGCGGGCGAGCGTGGCGCCCTGGGTGGGGTTGGGGTGGTACACGGTGCGGAGCCCCATGCACGCGGCCGTGAGCACGCCCACGGTGATGCCGAAGGAGTGGAAGGGCGGCAGGAACCCGAGCAGGCGGTCGTTCTCGGTGAAGTCGGCGATGCGGAGCACGTCGCGCAGGTTGGCCAGCAGGTTGGCGTGGGTGAGTGGCACGGCCTTGGGCAGGGCCTCGGAGCCGCTGGTGAACAGGATCACCGCGGTGTCGGGCACGGCGGCGCGGCGCAGCGACGCCCACGAGAGCCGGCTCCTGAGCCACGCGGCCAGTTTCTGGGGCAGTGAGATTCTCTCGCCGAGATGCTCGAGGTACACGAAGCGATCCGCCGCCGAGCCGAAGCCTTTGCCCTGCGCCTCCAGCCGCGTGACGAGCAGCTTGGCGGTGAGCACGTGGCGCACGTCCACGAGGTCGAGGGAGTGGCTCATGTGGCGGGGGCCGACGGTCCAGTTGACCATGACCGGCGTCTTGCCGGCGAAGAGCGTGGCCAGGTAGAGCACGTCGGCGGCCACGCTGGCGGGGAGCATGATGCCCACGCGGTCGCCATCGAGCTTCTCGATGTGGGGCTTGAGCGCGAGGATGGACGTCACGAGGTCGCGGAAGGTTCGGGCGCCGCGCGACGGGTCGGCCACCACCACCCTGCCGGGCGAGCGGCGGGCCTGCTCGAGGAAGGCCGCGGTCACCGTGTCGGCCTGTGGCAGTTCGAGGGGGCGGTTCGAGGGGTCGTGGGCAAACCACGTGGTGGGGATGGGTTTCAGCTCGCCGGGGCCGGACGACACGGCCTCGCCGCAGGCGGCCAGCAGCGCATCGCCCACGGTGCGGAGCGCGTCGGCATCGCCTTGCGGGAAGCCAAACTCCTGCTCGAGCCACACCAGCAGCTCGGTGCGGGCCAGGCTGTCGAGGCCCAGGTCGTGGGCGAGCCGCTGGTCGTCGCGGATCGCGTTGCGCCCCGTCAGGTCCCGAAGTTCGCTGAGCACGATCTCGCGGGTGGCGGCAGGCACGTTGTCCACGCTGCCGCTCATCTCGGGGCGCTTCGGCTCGGGCCGCCGCTGCGTGCCGCCGCGCTCCCAGAGGGTGTAGGGCACGTAGGTGTTGTAGGGCGCGTCGCGGTTGTAGAAGGCCTCGAGGTGCTCGTTGATCTCGTCGCGCGAGCCGGCGCGCGGCAGGTCGGCCGGCTCGACGAGCTCGAGGCTCACCTGGCGCCGTGGCGCGAAGAACAGGCCGCTGAGCAGCAGGGCCTTGACGGCTTTCTTGACGACGCTGCCGAGTTGCGGCTCGCACCCGCTGGCGCGGCTGAACGCGCTGCCCCACAGGCCCCGCTGGCGCACGAGCACCACCCGCACCTCGGGCAGGGCCTGGAGGATCGCGTGCACGGCGCTGTTGCCGCGCAGGTCTTCCAGCCGCTGGTGGTAGGCGTGGCCCGAGGGATAGAGCACCAGGTTCTCGCCGTGTCGGAGGCCCTCGATGCAGTCGGCGAGCACCTGCTCGACGGCCTCGCGGGCCTGCGCCCCGTGTGTGACCACCGAGGGGATGGGGCGCGCGCCCACGCGCCGCGCCGCCCAGCGGACCCCCGGGCGGTCGACCTGGTCCTGGTCGGCCAGCGGGCGGGGAGCGAAGTGTTTGTGGAGCGTCGTGACCACCACGATGGGGTCGATCAGCGCGGGGTGGTTGGGCAGGAACAGGATGCCTCGGGTGCCGCGCGCGGCCACCGCGTCCATGCCCTTCACGCGGATACGGTAGCGGAGCCACAGCAGGCACTTGACGGCGATTCGGAGCAGGAAGTTGATCACGCGAGTCCCTTCATCGGGTGGCTGCCATCATACCGAGCCGCCTGCGTTCCGTCCAGAGTCACTTGTGTCGGCGGCGCTCAGGGTGGGGGTGAGGGTGCCGAGGAGCGCCACGCCCACGCCCACGATGCCCACCACCCACAGCGCCGGCTGCTCGGGCGTGGCCGCCAGGTGGTCGACGAGAAACCCCACGGCCGGCGCCAGCACCATGGCCACGAGCGCCTGCCCCTGCGACTCGATGGAGAGCAGGGTGGCGCCCATCCGGGCGTCGGTCTCGTTGTCGATCCGCGTGATGGTGATGGGGCGCCAGAAGTTGAACAGCACGCTCAGCACCACCAGTGCCACCGCGGCGAGCCAGAAGAGCTGGCAGCCGAGCGCGATGGCCACGGGGATGTAGGCCAGGAGCGTGCACAGCCACAAGGCCCGCGCCGCGCGCTGCTCGCCGCCGAAACGCCGCGCCACGGCGGCCGACTTGAGCGACCCGAACACGGAGACCAGCGCGAGAACCAGATACACCGCTCCCGCCACCACCGTGGTGCGGTCGGCCTCGCAGAGCAACGCGGCCAGGGGAAGCGCCATCGCCATCTGCCGCGCCACGGGCTGCATGTAGCTGCTGGCCACCTTGTGCATGCCCTGGTAGCTCATCGACTCGGCGAAGACCCGCCGCAGCCGCCGGTGGCCAAACACCTGCCGGAACGCGGCGGCGAGCTGCCCCCACATGTTGCGCAGCGTGGGCGCGTGCTCGGGCCGCCCGTCGAGCTCGTGCGGATAGCCCAGGAAGTTCACGATGCCCAGCGCGTAGGGCACGATGCAGAAGAAGAACACCAGCCCATACTGGGGTTGGCTGCCGCGGCGCAGGAGGAGCAGCAGCGCGGTGGCGATCACCACGGCCACGGCCGAGCCGGCCTTCGCCCACGAGCGGGTGAGGCCGTAGGTCTGCGTCTTCTCGGCCTCCCGGCCCTCCAGCCGCAGCCAGTCCAGGATCATCGCCTTGTGGGTGCCGGTGCGGAACGCCTCGCCGATGGCGAAGAGCACCATGGCCGCAAACAACGGCCACACCTGCACCACCTGTCCGAGCGTTCCGTCCGACGCAGCGGCTGCGTCGAGCGGCGCCCCCAGCGACAGATACGTGCCGAAGACCACGAACGACACGATGTAGGCCAGGAACGAGAAAACCATCGAGCGCCGCCGGCCCGACAGATCGGCCACCACGCCCGTCGGCACCTCCAGCACGTTCACCGCCAGCTCGCGGAACCCCACGAGCAGCCCGATGGTGAAAAACGTCAGCCCCTTGTCGCGAAAGGCCAGGATGATGAACGGCGCGTAGTACTGCTGGTTCTTCAGGAAACCATACAGCGAGAACCGGCGGAGCATCGACACGGGCATGGCAATCTCGAACCACGGGAGACGAGGGAGCAGCCGCTGGAGATTCTAGCACGTGCACGCAGAGTGTCAACCCACTTGGGCATACTCGCGGTGTCGGCGGGGCGGTCGTGGCGGGCGACGCATCGGCGCCGGCCCCGTGCCTCTGCCTTCCCGTGCGCGGGCCTCCCACACAATTCCTTACATTTCGATTACATGCGGCTGACAACGTTGATCTCCGCCCCGGATACCCTTATACTGAGGTTCATCTTCTTGTGTCCATTGCAGTTACGGGGTTTGGGCCTATGCCGCGCCGCCGTGGATTCACGATCGTCGAGCTGCTCGTCACCATCGGCGTCCTCGTGCTGCTCGCCGCCATCGGATTCCCTGCGTTCACGGGCATCCGACGCAGCCAGCGCAACAAGCGCGTGGCCAACGCCATCAGCACACTCTCCGTGGCCATCGAGAACTATCAGAACGACTACGGCATCTATCCCCCCGCCGACGAGCCGCCGAACGACCTGAACAAGGGCAACCGCGCGCTCGTCCACTGGTTCACGGAAGGCGAGGCCGCCGGCGGCCGCAGCGCCCCCTACCTGCCCTCCGCCTACTACGACGCGGACAAGCAGATCGAGGGCGAGGTGCTCCTCGACGAATGGGAGCGCCCCTACATCTACTTCGACACCGCGGCCATGCGAGAGAAGAACAGCGATGATAGCGACTTCTCCCACACCTACGACCTCCG